>CBFDBW010000012.1:0-18765 GCA_965603145.1 uncultured Syntrophobacterales bacterium | reverse complement strand
CCTAGCGGGTAGAATTCAGAGTCGTGTGTGTAAGATGAGGTGGTGGCTAAAGATGAAAGTTTACATAGTGATCAGAAATGTAAATCCACTTCGATCACAGCAAAAGTGTAGATCTCATCCTTAATTCACACTCGGCTGGAATTCACTCTCGCACAAGATATGGTCGTCTGTCATACGCACATACGCAGCATCCCCTTGACTTCCTCCTCTGTGTTATGATGAGTCTAGCGCCTTATCGGTTGATATATTATTTGGAGAGGATTATAAATAAGGCCTCATAAATGGAAAAACACTGCCATTGGGAAAACAGCAATGAGTCGTGGTCGATACTACCTGAGACAAGGATATATATCTCTTCTGGTTTTGTTCTTGGGCACTGTTGTTTACGTCACCTCAAGTACTGCCATTGACCCCCACGTACTCAACTCTGTGCGAGTGGATTATCAAGCCAGGCGTTGGCATGTTGTGCTCACTGGATCTGAGTCCATGATCTATAGGTCCACCAAGGTTAGTGATCCTCTGAGGGTGGTGGTGGATTTACCTAACACCTTGAACAAAACGGTGCCAGAGCCCCGGGTTGTGGACAAAGGAGCCATCGACATAATCAGAACCGAACAACTCTTCCATGACCCTCAACCTCTAACCCGAGTCGAGATTACTTTAAACAGGGAGGCGTCGCACAAGATCACCCGCCGGGGTGAAGAGATTTGGATCAGCTTCAATACAGCTCAACCTGTAACCGAGGCCGAGCCTACCCTGATTGAGCCGGTTGTCAAACCAAAGGCTCAGCAACTCCCGGTGACAAAGGAAGGAGCCACACCTAAGCCCTCTGCAAGTAAACCGGTACCTTCCACTAGACCGTCGGAGAAGAAGTCTCCACCTTCTGCCAGCAAGATCTTGAGCATTCGTCAGCTAAAGATGGACCAAGAAATCAGGTATTACATTATTGCCAACGGAAGCCTTGCTGACTATGTCGCTTTTCACTTGACCAATCCATCTAGACTAGTGGTGGACCTTACGGGAGTCAAATCCACAGCGGTAACGGATGCTCTGAGCTTTGGTGGGCCTTGGGTTAAAAAGGTAAGATTTGGTCTACACACTAATAAAGTCAGGGTGGTTTTTGACCTAATCCCAGAAGCGGGGCTTCCATACCAGATCGTCTCAGGAGATGACCAACTGATCATCTCCTTCAAAGCAGGTACTGGATTTCAACCACGCTAATCAATAGACGGGAGCCTAACTGAAAGTTGGCAGTTTTATATTCTTGGTCACAGCCTGAAAGGAATGGATGCTTATTACCTCAAACCAACTGATGAGGATCTGAGAGGTGCGATACAGCAATTCACAGCCTGGATTGATACTCAATTCGCAAATGTTACCCATTTGGTTACCCAAGAGGCAAAATCAGGTTGACTGAGAACCAAAAAAACGTAATAGGTTATATACTAAAAGGTTATCCCCGTATTAGCGAGACCTTCATATCCAATGAGATTAACTTGTTGGAAAACCTCGGGTTCCCGCTCCACCTTTTTCCCATGCGTCAGCCGCGGGAGCAATTTACCCACGAAAGCGTAAAACAAATTCGGGCCTCGGTAGACTATCTTCCCGAAACTCTTCTGGTACCGTTGCCTCGTCTGCTTTACCATAACCTCCTGCTGGCAAAAGAGCGTCCGGAGGTCTATTCTGACGCCTTCCGGATCATGCTCACTCGCTTGCGCCGTTCAAGGAAAGTCGCCACCATCAAACACTTACTCCAGGCAGGATATCTGGTTCACGCCCTGCTTCCCGGCACGAACGTCTGTCACCTGCACGCTCACTTTGCCCATTCGCCCACCTCGGTGGCCCTGTTTGCCAACAAACTGAGCGGCCTACCATTCAGCTTTAGCGCCCACGCCAAGGATATCTATACTTCGAACCCCCGACAATTGAAGGAGAAGATGGCTCTGGCGAGCTTCGTAGTGACCTGCACCGAGTACAACCGTCGTTTTCTCCAAGAGTTGACTCCCGGGGGGCCGTCCATTCACTGTATCTATCACGGCATCGACGCAAGACTTTTTGATGGACCATCCGAGCCGCGGGAACCCTCACCTCCATACCGGATACTGAGCGTTGCCCGCCTGGTTGAAAAAAAGGGGTTATCCACGGTGATTCGTGCCCTGCGCATTCTGCTCGACCAGGGATACTCGGTTCTCTACACTCTGATTGGCGATGGGGAAGATCGGCGACCAATTCTGGATCATCTGCACAATTTAGGGCTTGGTGATTCTTGCCACTGGTTGGGGACCCAGCCACACGAAAGGGTGATTGATGAGTATAGGCAAGCTGATCTTTTCGTCTTGGGCTGCGAGGTGGCCAGTAACGGTGACCGGGACGGCATTCCCAATGTTTTCCTCGAGAGTATGGCCATGGGGGTGCCGGTGTTGGCCACCCGAGTCTCAGCTATCCCAGAGCTTGTGGAAGACGGTCGCACCGGACTACTGGTGGAACCTGGTCAACCTGAAGCAATGGCCGCAGGTATGGTCCGATTGTTACGTGATCAGAATTTGCGTCATCGCATCATCACCGCTGCGCGCCAACAAGTCAGGGAAGATTTCGATAACCGCAAGCTGATTCAAAAGCTCGCTGCAGTATTTGAAGAAAAGGGGCTGAGGCGCGCATAGAGCATAGCGCTAAGCGCATAGCGTAAGAAACTTGAGATGAATATACGAAACTGGGAGCGCGAGCAGTACCTCAAGGTAGTTAGACGGTTAGCTTTGAAAATGGTTTGCGCCATGCGCCATGCGCTATGCGAAAATCCCCAAGCTCTAAGAGCGGCTCCTATTTTTGGCCCATTGAGTTCTATTGAATTTTTGTCATGACTGACTCGTTGCGCATAGCGTTTTACGCTCCTTTGAAGCCTTTGGGACACCCTCATCCGTCTGGTGATCTGGTCATTGGTACTGGACTTTATCAGTTTCTCCAGGGACGTGGTCATCGTCTGGAAAGCATCAGCCAGTTCCGAGCCCGCTGGATTTACTGGAAGCCTTGGCGCTGGCTTCAGTTCCTCAGGGCTCGCAGTCGTTCGCTGCAGCGCTGTAGTAGGCTGGACGCTAATCTTTGGTTAACCTACCACAGCTACTACAAAGCACCCGATCTCCTTGGTCCCGACTGCAGTCGCCGTTTGAGTCTGCCTTACACGATCTTTCAGGGCGTCTATTCCACCAAGAGGCGTAAACGCTGGCAGACGTGGGCCGGCTTTGTCCTGAACCGACGAGCGCTTCTGGCTGCCGACCACGTTTTCACCAACAGAAAAGCAGATTTCGTTAACCTGGGCAGGATAGTGCCCGAAGAGAGTCTCACCTACGTGGTGCCCGGAATCTTGCCGGAGCAGTTCAGTTTTGATCCAAGATTCAGAAAACAACTGCGACAAGAGTGGGATATAACTGAAGGGGTTGTGGTGCTTACCGCCGCCATGTTCCGTCCAGGGGTCAAGAGCGAGGGGCTCTCCTGGGTGATTCGCTCCTGTGGCGAGCTTTTCCACCAGAATGTCCCCCTGTATCTGGTGATAGCGGGAGAAGGTAAGGAAGACCGCCATCTTCGCCAACTGGCTGACTCCTACCTTCCTGGACGAGTTCGATTTCTTGGCAAGGTGGCACGGGAGGAGATGTCCCGCTTTTACAGTGCCGGGGATTTGTTTGTCTTCCCTGGCATTCGTGAGTCACTGGGCATGGTTTTCTTGGAAGCTCAATCCTGCGGTCTACCTGTAGTGGCCTTTGCAGACGGTGGGGTACCGGAGGTGGTGGCAGATGGCGTCTGCGGTTATTTAGTTCGCCCTTTTGATGGCAGAGAGTTCAATGAGGCCATTGCCCGGCTACTGGCTGACCGGGTTTTGAGAAAACGGATGGGAGAGGCGGCAAGTGGTTACGTACGGAGCAGACACGATCTCAAGCAAAACTACCACATTGTGGAAGATACTCTGCTCGGATTAGTTGACAGGCAAAACCCGCAGAGGCGTGGGGCATAGGGAATGGGTCAGCAGGCAGATGGCAGCGTGTATATTTCGGATTTGTCCTTCGGACTCCCACCCTTCGGGCGGGTTCCCGGTTTCGGATTGCGGATTTCAAAAAAAGCAGAAAACAGAGATTCTACTGTGGGAGCGGCTTTCAGCCGCGATTCGAACGACTTCAACGACTTCAACGATTTGACTAGCGGCTAGACGTAGGGCTTTTAGAGTCGATAACCTCTAAACAACGGAGAGTGGCCTTCGTGCTTACCTATTTCGCCTTGCTTCGACATGCTGAGACCGAATGGAACCGCGAGAAGTGTGTCCAGGGTCAGCAGGATTCCCCCCTCACTTCCAGCGGCAGACAACAGGCCAGGAAATGGGGATGCTCTCTGGCGCGACATCAGCTGGATTACATGGTGACCAGTGATCTAGGCAGAGCGACCCACACTGCTACCTTGATAAACCATAGTCTGGTACTCCCCTGCTCGCTGGAGCCCCGACTGCGAGAACAGGATTGGGGCAGTTGGTCAGGCAGTAAACTCAGTGACCTCCTTAATACTAATGAGCTCAAAGTACAGGAGAAACTGGGCTGGGACTTTAGGCCCTTTGACGGAGAAAATCGTCTGGAAGTTTTGCAGCGTAGTCGGCAGGCACTGGTGGATATTGCTCAACAGATGAGGGGCAATCGTATCCTGGTGATTACCCATGGGGGAGTCATTAGATGTTTGCTCTATCGGCTGTGCGGCAGAGAGTTCTTGCCGGACGAACCGGCCCTGATAAAACCTTATCGTTTGCACTGGCTGAGTTATAATGGTGAGGGATTCAAGGTCTACAGGCTGAATGAAGAGATATGAAGTCAATATTACACCTCCAGAGGTCGTTGCCGTACTTGTCATCTGTTAGGGAGTTGGAACCAGTAGGCGAAACCATGGAGTACTGGAGTACTGGAGTGATGGAACGACGAAAAAAAACTTCGCAACTCAAGATTTTTTGCATTACTCCAATACTCCAACACTCCAACACTCCAAGAACCATTGTCTAAAGGACATCGGCTGTTTTCTGTGCAGCTGTGTTTGCATGGCGAAAATGAAGATTATTCACTACTGCCAACACGTCCTGGGGATAGGCCACTACTTCCGCAGTCTGGAGATTGCCCGGGCCCTACACCGTCATCAACTGGTTTTAGTAAGTGGCGGCCCCACAGTGGGTGCGGAATTACCCTCGCATGTAAGTGAATACGGACTACCGGGGTTGCAGATGGATTCAGGGTTTAACACCATTTTCCCAACCGAAAAAAATCGTTCTCTGGAGGAGGTCCAGGAGGAGCGCACGAATCTTCTCTATTCCTTGTTCGAAAAAACCGCTCCTGACCTCTTTATGGTCGAGTTGTATCCGTTCGGGCGAAAACGTTTCCATTTTGAGTTACTCCCGATTTTGAAGGCAATTCACCGGGGTGATTTCGGTTCAACCAGAGTAGTCTGTAGCCTCCGCGACATTCTGGTGGAAAAGAAGGATCAAGAGTTTTATGAACGCAGAGTGCTGGATGTACTTAACAAATATTTCGGGGCCCTGTTGGTGCACGCAGATGCGACCCTGGTTTCTCTGGATGAGACCTTTGCGAGCACGGCTGATATCAAAATACCGGTGGTGTACACAGGCTTTGTAACGGCTCGGCCAAGTGGAAACGATGGTGCAAACATAAGGAAGCGGTTAGAACTCAAAGAGAACGAGCCACTGATTGTGGCTAGCGTCGGAGGAGGAAGAGTAGGGGCGGACCTTCTTGAGGCAGTGCTGGATGCCCATGTTCTGCTGGCTGAGGGCAGACAATTACGGCTGTGCGTTTTTACCGGGCCATTTATGGTTGAGGAAGATTTTTCCGCTCTTGAGGATAAGGCAGCCTTAGTGCCGGGAGTACAGTTGGCCAGATTTACCACTGAATTTCTCTCCTTTCTGGCAGCCGCTGATCTTTCCATCAGTATGGCGGGTTACAATACCTGCATGAATATATTGGCGGCTAGAGTCCCCTCACTGGTTTGGCCATTCGGTCAAAATCAAGAGCAGCGACTCCGGGCGCAGAAACTTGCAGCCCTGGGCGGTTTAACACTATTGAACCAAGAGGACCTGGAACCGTCGCGACTGGCGGTCCTGATGGAGAAAGCTCTCGAGGCGGGAAGAGATCCCGTGGAGCCTTCTGTCGATTTGGCTGGGGCCGAAGTGACTGCTCGGTGGCTGGAGCAGTGGTGTGATCAGGGGGAAGGTAGAGTGCCATGACCTCAGGGAAAAACCCTGCCCCGCTATGGCAGCACATACCAGCCGACATCCACCGCCGGTTACACCATTGTCTGGATCAAGTTGTGACTGAACTGTCACGCGGGGATGGTAGTATTGTTTTTTTCAGAGCGGACGATGTGGCTGTGCCGGGACGAAAATTAGCCAGGTTGGTCGATATCTTCGGTAAACACCAGGTGCCCCTAACCTTGGCCGTGGTGCCGGCTTGGCTTACGGCAACTCGATGGCAGTGGATTCTCGAACGTTGCGGTAGGGACCACTCTTTATGGTGCTGGATGCAGCATGGCTGGAGGCATCTCAATCACGAGCCGCAGGGGAGGAGGTTGGAGTTTGGCCCAAGCAGATCGCTTTCTCGGAAGCGGAAGGATTTGCAGACGGGCTTCCGGCGACTGAACAGACTTATGGGTGATGCATTCACCCCGGCCTTTACTCCGCCCTGGAACCGCTGCGATTCCGAAACCCTCAACGCTCTCCAGGAACTAGGTTACCAGGCGCTTTCCCGAAATCTGGGTGCCCAGCCGCCAGCCCCTGCTGCAGTCACCGAGTACCCGGTGAGTGTAGATCTTCATACCAGAAAAGAGAAAGATGGTGAAAGTGGGTGGCAGAACTTTTTTAAAGAACTCAGGGAGAGCCTCGGCAACGGCTTCTGTGGCATCATGATTCACCATCAGCGAATGAATAACGCAGCTTTTGATTTTTTGGAATTACTCTTGTCTGAACTCAAACGATGCAATCTTCCTCGCCTTGTCCATCTGGGCACTCTTTTACGGGAAGGGTATGTGGTGGAAAAGTAAGAGGGGTAGGCCGGTGATTGGTGTTTCCCGTATACTGCTTTTGTGTTATTTTACTAATCTTTGGCAGAAGTTGCGCGTCCACAGACGAACGCATTAACAATAAGGATGAAGGTGACCAAGTCTGCACATAAAGGGACGGAGATTTCCAGGCAGGTGGTGCTCCCTTTTATGAAATCTCTTGAAATCAGCTTGAAGAGTATCCGTGTCCGGTTTTTCCGCTCCATGATCACTACCATGAGTTTGGTACTGGCCGTCTCTTTTTTAAGCTTTGTGCGTGTGGGCACGGACACGGCCAATGGTTTGCTGCAGACTCAGGATCCCACGTATCGTCAGGCTTTGGTGCGGGCGGGCTATGATCTGGAACCGGGAGCCACTTCCACGGGAAGCAGTGCCAAGGAGCGCTGGATAGTTATTCTCTCACTGTTGGTCTGCGTGGTGGGAATTGTCAATGCCCAACTCATGGCGGTAACCGAACGCTTTCGTGAGATCGGCACTATCAAATGTTTGGGGGCGCTGGACAGCTTTGTTTTGCGCCTCTTCGTTTTGGAAGCAGGTATACAAGGGTTGGCAGGAGCAGGGATTGGCGCCCTGTTGGGCACCGTAGCCGCTCTACTGAACAGTCTCATTCGCTTCGGCTTGGTTGCCTGGAAACATGTCTATTGGCTGGCAGTGGCCAAGTCCATTGTATTTGCTGTGGCAATTGGCTGCGTTCTGAGCCTCCTGGGTGTACTCTATCCAGCAATAGTCGCCGCCCGCATGCAACCGGTTGAGGCTATGAGGGTAGAACAGTAGTTCTGAAGGTCAGTGAGCTAAAATGAGCTAAATTGCCTAAAATGTCTAAAGTTGGATTCATCCTTTTCAGAATCAATTAATCTGTTTTGCTAACATCACTGTCGCTTTCGACAAATAATTCAAAAACTTTTGACACTTTAGGCACTTAGGTTCACTCAGAATGGAAAACGTGGATAAGCAATATGAACAGCTAGCCCATGTGATGGTGGCGGGAGCGACCGAATAGCCATGTCAAATTCCCACAGTATAGTAAGAGTTTCTGGAGTTACCAAGGTTTTTAAACTGAGAAAGCATAAGGTGGAGGCACTCCGGGGCGTTGATCTGCAAATTCATGCCGGTGAGTATCTTTCCATCATGGGGCCTTCGGGCTCAGGAAAGAGTACTCTGTTCAACATGATTGGTGGTTTGGATAAGCCGTCATCCGGTAAGGTTTTTATCGACGAAGTGGATATCGCCCAATTGGATGCGTATGAATTGGCCTGGCTTCGCTGCCGCAAGATCGGCTATATCTTCCAGACGTTCAACTTGATTCAGGTCATGACAGCTCTAGAGAACGTTACCTTACCGATGATTTTTGCCGGAATACATAATGATGCAGCGGTAGAGAAAGGTCTGGAACTCCTGGAGGTGGTGGGTTTGGGAGATCGATTTCGGCACAAGCCTTCCGAGCTTTCTGGAGGCCAGCAGCAGCGGGTGGCGATTGCCCGGGCCATGGCAAATGATCCAGCTATCATCCTTGCCGACGAACCCACTGGGAATCTTGATCTGACTACTGGAGAAGAGATCATCGAACTGCTCAAACGTTTGAGCGAAGAGAAAAGTGTGACTGTCATTTCAGCCACCCATGATTTCAAGATGCTAAGTGTGTCGGATCGTGTCGTCTGGATTCGAGATGGCCGCATAGACAAAGTCGAAGAGCGAGAACAACTTTCCATTTCAGTGGGGGAAATTGCACACCGGGGGTAGTCCGCCTATCTCAACATAGAAAACCTGGCCCTTTGGGGCCAAACCAGAGTTCAATGGCTTTGCCGGTCTCAAAGACTGAGGTTCCAGGTTTCAGTGTTCAGGTTTCAGTTTTTTGTTTTTCTTTCCTGACACCTGACACCCGACACCTGAAACCCTGAGATTTGGTGTTTGGAATTTGATATTTTACAATGCTCCACTACTCCAGCAGACTGCCGCCAGAGGAAAAAGACCATTGAAGCCCCCACAGGGGGCATTCCAAGGCCGGGTCCTTTGGGTCCGGATTCTTTACTCGTAAATTACCATCCGTATGCGAAAGCGACTTCGCCAACCAATGACCATGACATGGATATGTCATAGGAAAAGAGTGGCAGAATCAGTGAAAAGACCAAGGCTGAGGCGTGGAATTGGTGCCTTGTCTCTGTTTGTCGCTCTATCCTTGTTATTTACTCAGGTTGCAGTTGCCGCCGATCCCAACCGGGTTCTGATTCAGCAATTTGCTGAACTTGGAGACCGGAGTACGGGAACTCCAGGATGCGCAAAGGCGGCGAATTTAATTGCAAAAGGTTTCAGGGATCTGGGAATTGAACGTGTAGGACGACAGCGGTTCCTGCTGCCAGTCACCCAATACCAGGGCGCCTCTCTCACTGTAAAGGGACACCGCGCTCCAATCAAACCTTTGCGGCTCAATGCCCTCAGTCCGCAAGCTACCCCGGATTCCGGCCTCAAGGGGCCGGTCTATTATGTGGGATCTGGCCAACTCCACGATTTCAATGACATGAAGGTGGAAGGCAGTATCATCCTGATGGAGTTGGATTCCGGTAAGAATTGGCTCAATGCGGCCACGCTTGGAGCAAAAGCTCTGATATACGTGGATCGGGGGCCAACGACCAAATGGATTTTCAAGGATAAACACGAGCTGACCTCCGTGCAATTTCCACGCTTTTGGATGCCACTCTCTCAGGCACGAACATTATTCGGCTCTTTCGAAACCGCTGAAGGCGGTCTGGTTGTCCCAGGTGTGGTACTTACCTCCAGCGGCGGCTGGCGACGGGTCCAAGGTGAGAATATTTACGCACTGATTGAGGGCAAAGATGCGGCTCTCAAAGAGCAGCTTCTCGTGGTAGAAGCGTTCTATGACAGCACTGCCTTGGTGCCAGGAATGTCTCCCGGTGCTGACGAGGCCACGAGCATCGTCGCCTTGTTGGATCTGGCGCGTCGCCTTCGTGATCACCCACCGGGTAGATCCGTGCTGCTGCTGGCGACCAGTGGACATGCTCAAAGTCTGGCAGGGATGCGGGAGTTCATTTGGCCTCTTGCGGCCAGAAGCAAAGAACGAAAAAACCTGCGAAGGGAGCTGAAAGCTCGCAGTGAACGGGCTGAGGAGGCTCTGGCAGCACTTGAGTCACCGGTGGTCTTTGAACAGTTAGACGAAACATCAGCTGAGCGCTTGCGCGAAGCACTGGCTGAGGAGATTAAAAGAGAGGTGGAGACCTTAAGTCAAAGACTGATGCAACTCCGTCTGGAAAGGCAAGCAGATGATAAGCAAGCTTTGATTCGGGAGCTGGCGGACAGACGTTTTCTCCTGCGTCAGCTTGGCTGGCGCGGTTCTTACCAAGATGTTACTCTTGAGGAACGGAGGGTGTTGAAGGAACTTATTCCAGCTGCGATCAGAGGCAAACAGGCTGTTCTCGATGACGCCCGGGAACAATTGAAATGTTTAACGAGTGCTCGCACCTTGCGAGGACTTGTCAGTGACTATGAACTCACCGTTTTCATATCTCTACACCTTTCCAGCCATGGCGATGGAGTCGGCGGTTTTAATTACGGCTGGCTGTATGACTTGCAATCTCAGGTAAAACGCACATAGACCAACTCGCACATCGACCGGATACTGAATCGTTGCAGCCGCCAAGTGGAAGAACAGCTGGGCTTACCCCATCTTTTTCGGGATACATTGCGTCCGAGCCCGCTGCGCCCCTGGCAGAGCTACCTTCCTGATCATCCCGCACTGGGGGGTGAGGTAAGTGCTCTGGCCGGAATTCTGGGACTCAGTCTGGTCACAACTCACGATGGCCGTCCATTCTGGGGAACACCCTATGACAAGCCGGAAAATGTGAACAGGGAATATCTGGAGCAGCAGAGCCGGCTGATTTCAGGTTTGGTTTTGAAATTGACCCAGGAGCCCGAACTGGTTTCCGACCGGCTTCCTCTTAAGGGTTTTTCTACGCTCAGCGGCCGAGCAAACTTCATCCGCGAGGGAGAGTTGTTCCCTGATCAGCCGGCCCCCGGAACTCTCATTCTCACCTACCAGGGACCCAGTTCGTTTTACACTATGGTGGACACTGCCGGTTTGTTTCACGTGCGGGGTCTGGCCAACCGCACGCACACTGCTCACAAAGCGATTCTGGAAGGGTTTCGTTTTGATAAGGAAAGTGGCGAGATCATCTGGGCTATTGATAAGGCTATGACCGGCATAGCAGCCTACCGGGTTAAGATGAGACGTCGCTTCATGGAGACTGACCTGGTTATGTTTGGCTGTAAGGCTACTACCCTTTTCGCTCTTCTGGAACCCCGTACTTTCAGCTACCTGACCAAAATCAAGTTAATAGACGGCCGGAGCGAGGCCACACCGCTACGCTACTGGTGGAGCAGAATTGATACCCGCTCTTCGACTATTGCCAATATTTTTCTGGAACCGATTACCTCGTTCAAACTGACCCTGTCGGATACTGTGCTCAAACGAAAGCTGGTTTTGCTGAATTCCGAATCCTCCAAGCCCGAGGGCAGTGGATATCGGGTCGAAAACTGGCCAATCATTCCTGCCACAGAATACCTGGTTGCTCGCGACATGTGGAATCTCCTGCAGCCGCGGATAGCCAATTTGGAAAGCCACGGTATAAGTAACGAGCGAATTCGCTCCCTCCAACGTGAAGGAATTGGGGCTTTGGAGAGCGCTGAGCAGGCATTGGACAGTTTCCAGTACGATCGCTTTATGGAGGAGTCAAGAACCTCCTGGGCTTTGGCCAGCCGTATCTACAATGATGTGGAGCGAACACAGAAGGACGTTCTTTTCGGGGTGCTCTTTTATATAGCTCTTTTCGTCCCATTCTCTTATTGTCTGGAGCGTCTGCTTTTTTCTTTTGTGGACATCCACAAAAGGATCGTTGCATTTCTGGTTATACTGGGATTGGTCATAGGCCTTATCTACTTTGTGCACCCGGCATTTCAACTTACCTACAGTCCTCTCGTGGTAATCCTTGCCTTTTTCATATTAGGTCTGTCGGTGATTGTGGCTCTGATTATTATGGGTCGTTTTGAGCAGGAAATGGTACTGCTCCAACAGCGAGCCCGTCACATGAAAGGTTCTGAGATAAGCCGGACCAAGGCATTCGCGGCTGCTTTTGTGCTGGGGGTGAGTAATTTGCGGCGTCGGCCTATCCGGACAGTACTTACCTGTGTCACCCTCATCATCCTCACCTTCACCATTATGAGTTTCACCAGCGTTAAGAGCATGCGGCATCGCGGCCGCCTGCGGTTGAAGGAACAATCCCCCTATCAAGGTCTACTTCTGAAAATCCTCAACTGGGACAGCCTGCCGCTGGAAGCACTGGACACGGTCGAGAACAAATTCCAGGGCCAGGCGGTAGTGGTGCCAAGGGTATGGCTGGAAGCCAAAGATCGCACCAGGGCGACGGTGGTTCCCATCCATCTGGATGGGAAGGAAGTTCTGGCAAGGGGGGTAGTGGGCTTAAACTATCGAGAGCCCCAGGTGAGTCAGCTTGGAGATATCCTAAGCTGCGGACGCTGGTTTCAGAAGGACGAGCGGCAGGTGGTACTTCTGTCGGATAGACTGGCGCGGAGTCTGGGCATTTCGTTGCAGCAACCTGAAAAGGCTACGATCTCGCTCTGGGGCATGGACTTTCAAGTAGTTGGTTGCTTTCGGGGTGAGGAGTTGGAGGCACATACAGATTTGGATGGTGAGCCCCTTACACCTGTGATATTCCCAAGCGAAGCGGCGATGGAGGTTACCGAGGTTGAGATGGAGGCCATAGAGGCCGGGGAGGATGTACAGGCCTTTCAAAGCCGCTATCAACATATACCCGGAGATTTGACCGTAATCATGCCGTATCAGACTCTCATAGCCTTTGGTGGGGCTCTCAAGGCCCTTGCCATAAAGCTCCAGTCTCCTGAAGCGACTAGGACCATCGCTCGAAACCTGGTGGACCGTTTTGGGCTCACCCTTTTCACCGGAGAGAGACAGGGAACCTTCATGTATAACGCCTCCGATGCCCTGAGCTACAGCGGTGTGCCCAACATCCTCATCCCTATGTTAATCTCCGTTCTTATCGTGCTGAATACGATGATCGGCAGCGTGTACGAGCGTAAAAGGGAAATTGGCGTCTACACCTCGGTGGGATTGGCGCCTATTCACGTCTCTTTCCTTTTTATTGCCGAAGCGCTGGCATTCGCAGTGCTCAGTGTAGTATTGGGTTATTTACTGGCCCAGACCTGTGCAGGTCTTTTTGCCACCACCTCACTCTGGCAGGGAATTACGGTGAACTATTCATCTTTGGCTGGAGTCGCGGCCATGATCCTGGTGATCATGGTTGTGCTGATATCAGTAATATATCCCTCCCGGGTGGCAGCCGCCATTGCCATCCCCGACGCTACCCGTGCCTGGACCTTACCGGAGCCGGAAGGAAGCGAAATGAAGGTCACTCTGCCGTTTCTGTTGAAGTACAGCGAACAGTTAGGTGTAGGCGGGTACTTGCGCGAGTACTATCAGGGCCATCAGGATGTCTCGCACGGGATCTTTACCACCGATGATATTTCTCTGGAATTCTACTGTCCCTCCAGCGAAATACCAGGACTCAGCGGTCCAAACCACTGTGAGAATGAGTGTATCCAAATCAAAGCCAGGGTGTGGCTTGCTCCTTTTGACTTCGGGGTAAAGCAGTTCGTCCACGTCCTATTCTCACCTTCTGCTGAGGAACCCGACCACTACCTGGAGATTCAGGTAACGTTGAAGAGGGAGGCTGGCGAGGCCAATGCCTGGAAACGTATAAACAAGGCATTTCTCAATGATTTGAGAAAACAATTACTCATCTGGAGGTCTCTTGACGGCGAAGCCCAGACTTATTATGCCAAGTTACTGGCCACCGAATATGCCTCTGAGGAGCTGAGCGCACTGAGTTGGACATAGTGCCTGGTTGAGTACATGCTCTCCGTTTTGTTGCAGTGACCGTTCATAGCAGAAGTAGAAGCGAACATGGATCAAGGTAGGGTAAGACTGCGAGCGATATTGTTGGGGGTGGGACTTGGGGTCCTGATTTGCGCCATTACCCCCTTTAATAATGCCTACCTCAATGCCACGCCGCTGGGGGGAGGCCACTTCCCTCTGGCCCCCTTCTTTATCTTTTTTTTGCTTTCCGTGGGAATTGCAGCGCTCGGCAAATTCCGGTTTTCGTCAAACTGGCTCAGCGGCCGGGAACTGTTTGTCATCTGGATCCTCATGGTGATTGCCTCAGGGATTGCCTACACCGGTCTGGTCCGTACTTTTCTGGTAAACCTGACAGCACCTTACCATTTCGCCAGCGTTGGCAACCGCTGGCAGGAAGTTATTCAGCCGCTTTTACCCCAGGCTTGGTATCCTGAGGACCCCGTGGCCATCGAGCTCATTTATAACGGACTGGAAAAGGGCAGGCAGCTGGGCTGGTGGCAGATAATCCAGAAGATCCCATGGGATTGCTGGATTCCACCCCTTCTCACCTGGGCAGGCTTCGTTATCCTCTGTTATTGGGTGATGCTCTGTCTGGTGGATATTTTTAGTCACCAGTGGATAGCCAACGAGAAGATGAATTTACCCCTTCTCCGGGTGCCGCAACTCATGGAAGAGGCTCTGGATGAAAACAGGTTTGGTCGATTTCTGGCAAACCGTTTCCTGATTGTGGGCTTGTTGGCCAGTGTCCTGCTACATCTCATCAACGGACTCCATTTCTACTT
Organism: uncultured Syntrophobacterales bacterium; assembly: GCA_965603145.1. Classification (GTDB taxonomy): domain Bacteria; phylum Desulfobacterota; class Syntrophobacteria; order BM002; family BM002; genus BM002. Next base: position 3,936 of record CBFDBW010000012.1, on the reverse strand, counting down.
CCCGGCGGTACCCCAGATTCCTACCTTGATCCTTGCTGGTGCATATTTTCCTAAACACGGTCTTTTTTCAGGATTCCACAAACTCAAGATCTATATTTATCCAGCCTTTATTGGATTTGCTTTTCTTACTTCCCGGCAGATCTCTTTCAGTTTCTGGTTCTTTTTCCTTTTGGGAGGACTGTTATTTGGCTTGCTGGGAGTCCTGGGTTACCACATTCCCTCTGCTGCTTTAGGTGTTACCTTTGGGCCTACGCTGTCCCGACCGGAAGAGACTCAAATAATAGGTGCGTACGCGGTCTTTTTCCTTTTTATTCTCTGGTTGGCGCGCTACCATCTCCTGGATGTGGCCCGGCAGTGCTTTTTTCTGAGCCCGAAGGAGGAGTCCAAAGTGGAGTGGACCTCTGCCAGGTTCTCCGGCTGGGGCTTTTGGCTGGGAACTGGTTTATTGCTCTACTGGTGCCACAATTATGGCATGCCGCTTACAGTGGCCCTTCTGCTCCTGGGTGCTTTTTTTTTCATAATGCTGGTGTCGAGCAAGATAATTTGCCAGGGGGGCATTCCTTATTTTACCCTTTCCGCGGCGCCAATGGATGGCCTGCTCTCCTTTTTCGGTTCTAGCTTTTTCACCAATTTGGGCCTGCTCATGGCTGCGGTTATGCAAAAGGTCCTGTTTGTGGATTTGCGGGAGTCCATAATGCCTTCCCTTGTTCATAGTGCCAAGGTGAGCGAAGGAGCCCGGAACAAGCGTTTGATTTTTACAGGAATTGTCCTGGCTGTCCTTCTAGGGGTGTTGGTCTCTTTTTTGGCCATGCTGGCAATCTGTCACAAATATGGCCTGCGCGAACTGCAAATGGATTGGGCCACTCGCACCACTCTTGGGGTGTACGAAAATGTCCAGCGTCTAATGGAGGCGCCGGGTGAGCCGCGACAGTGGGTTCTGATGTTCTCGGCTGTGGGTGCGGTGGTCATGCTTGCCCTGGTGATTGTTTATCAGCGCTTTTACTGGTGGCCCATCCATCCCATAGGGTATTTGACGGCCTACAGTTCAGCCATGCGGATTCTTTGGTTCAGCTTTCTGGTGGGCTGGCTCTGTAACCATTTGAGCCTGAGATACGGCGGAGTATCACTTTTCAAGAAGATAAGATTTATCTTCATCGGCTTGATCATAGGGGATTTTCTTATGGCGGGCTCCTGGGCTATTGTGGGGCTCTTTACCTTCGCCAGCTATCAGGTACTGCCCACCTAATTGACGCAAAACGCATAGAGCATAGCGCATAGCGTGACTGAACAGGACCAAAAAGAATAGTAACTTATCTCTGCTCTTTGCAGGACTGCAACTCGTGCCCGCTGATTTTATGTGTCTACCCTAAATACTTTCTGCGCTTAGCGCTATGCGCTTTGCGCTATGCGAAGTGAAATGTACGAAGACAAAGAACTACAAGAATACCGAGATCTGCTGAAGCCGCCCGACCATTTTGAGGAAGGCTTTGACTGGAAGACCGTGGTCGGGGCTATTTTTATCGGCTTTCTCATGATGCCGGGCAGCATGTACTTACAGTTGGTCATGGGTACCGGCATCGGACCGGCGGCTCGCTGGGTAACCATTATTCTCTTCGCGGAGCTGGCCAAAAGGTCTTATTCTGAACTCAAACAGCAGGAAATTTTCCTCCTTTACTACATGGCGGGCGCTGCTCTGGCCTCACCCTTCCAGGGGTTGCTCTGGAGTCAGTATCTGGTTCAGTCGGATGCAGCCAGAATGCTGGGACTCACCGAATTCATTCCCACCTGGGTGGCGCCGCAACCGGGCTCCGGATCGCTCCTGGAGCGCACCTTCTTTCACCGCGACTGGATGGTACCCATTCTGCTGCTGGTGGGATCTCAGATCATCCAACGTATTGACCATTTTGGCCTCGGTTACGCCCTCTATAGGATTACTTCAGATGTGGAGAAGTTGCCATTCCCCATGGCACCGGTGGGAGCCTTGGGAACCATGGCTCTGGCTGAATCCACTGAAGATAAGCAGAAGAGTTGGAAATGGCGAGTTTTCTCCATTGGCGGAGTTATAGGCTTGGCTTTCGGGACGCTTTACGTCCTTCTGCCCGCTGTCTCCGAGCTGTTCCTGACTGAACCAATTCGTCTCATTCCCATTCCCTGGATTGACTTTACCCGCCATACCGAAAACGTGCTACCGGCGGTGGCCACAGGTATTCAGCTAGACCTTGGGCTCATATTCATTGGCATGGTCCTGCCCTTTTGGGCGGTGATGGGCGGCTTGGTGGGATTGCTTATCACGGTGGCCGCCAACCCCATTCTTTACAAGCAGGGTATACTCCGGCGCTGGCATCCCGGTATGGGGACTGTTGATACGGTTTTTGCCAACAACTTTGACTTCTATATGAGTTTTGGGATTGGCTTGGGTCTCGCCATTGGTCTCGTGGGCATCTGGCATGTTCTGCGTTCATTCAGCAATAGCTCTGGTCAGCAACGCGCCAGCTTTCGCGAACTCTTTCGTCCACCACCGGGCAGGGGTGATTTCAATTTCTGGATCTCCATAGGCATCTATGTGTTTTCCACCCTGGCCTATACCGGGCTCTGTGTCTGGCTGGTGCCCAACTTCCCCTGGATCTTTTTCATTGGCTACGGGTTCATCTACACCCCTGTCATCTCCTATATCACTGCCCGTATGGAGGGCATCGCCGGGCAGTTCGTCAGCCTGCCCATGGTGCGAGAGGCTAGTTTCATAGCGGGGGCGAAATTTTTCGGCTATCAAGGGATAGAGATCTGGTATGCTCCCATTCCCATCCATAACTACGGTGAGGCTACGGTGCAGTTTCGAACGATAGAGCTCACCGGCACCAGCATCCGGGGTATCATCAAAGCAGAGATTGTGGTGTTTCCGGTTGTTATGGTGGCAAGTCTTCTATTCTCCCAGTTCATCTGGCGCTTGGCGCCCATACCCTCTAGTAGCTATCCTTTTGCCCAAGAGCTTTGGCATCTTCAGGCCTTAAACACCCTGCTGATGCAGACCTCTACCCTGGAAGGAAATTCTCTTTTCTTTCAGGCGCTGAAAGGCAGTTACGTCTTATCCGGCCTGGGTTTTGGTCTGGTTACCTATATGGTGCTCTTCCTTTTTGGCCTACCTATAATGCTGGTGTACGGGGTGGTTCGCGGCCTGGGCCAGTCCACTCCCCATGGCCTGATCCTGGAGGTGATAGGGGCGTTCTTGGGCCGTTTCTTTTTCCTCAAGCGTTACGGTACCATGTGGCGCCAGTATGCACCGGTCCTCCTGGCGGGGTTCTCCTGCGGTATGGGGCTTACCGGTATGTTCGCCATGGGAGTAACACTCATTCTCAAATCCCTCGGTAAGTTGGTGTACTAGCCGCTTGGCGCTCTGCGCAGCGGGACGGGAGGTCGAGCGAGACGAGATGTCAGGCAAAAAAGGTATTTGATCTTTCCCGTCTCGCCCGTCTCGCAGTATTTCCTACCACGCATGCGTCCGAATCCACTGAGTGATCGTGTCTGAGGGCTGGTAACCTTCGAGTCTCCCCAGTTCCTTGCTGGCCTGAAACAACAGTAGGGTAGGGGTCCCGCCTACTCGGTATAAAGAGGGTATATATTGATTGGTATCAACATTGAAGCTGCCCACTTTCAGTCGACCCTCATAATCCTTTGCTATTTTATTGATGGTAGGACTTAAGAGCTTACAGGGGCCACAATTCGGTGAGTAAAAATTGACGAGAAAAGGCAGCGGTGAGCGGAGTACGCTTTCAGTGAAATTCTGATCCGTCAGAATCAGGAGGCTAGGTTGGGTAGCGAGATTTATAGAGATTGATGATTTGCATTTGCCGCACAGCGGCTGATCGTCAATCTTTTTGAGTGGAATCTTATTGCTTGTCTGGCATTGCTTACAGGGTACGACGATTGCTCCACTCCGAA
>CBFDBW010000011.1:0-21441 GCA_965603145.1 uncultured Syntrophobacterales bacterium | reverse complement strand
GCAGAGCCATTGCATTAAAACCTCGAATGGATTTCATCCACGACTAAAAAATTACTTTCTCTTCTTACTCTGCCTCAACGTCTCGCAAATCTATTTCCACCGCTTCGTTATCCGTCAAAAGTAGACGTATAAACACTGCGACAATCAACAAGAAAAAGATGAGAACAAATGAAAGAAAGAAATAGGACATCAAACCCATACTGTCCCCCCAAAGCCTATGCCGCTTCTTCCTGCAAGCTTGGCACTAGTGCACGGAGCTCTTCCTGGGTCATATCTTGGGTACTGTAGATTCGAATCCTCCCCTCAATTCGCCCATGAAGTTCCCGCTCCATTCTTTCCCAGTGTGCTCTCTCTGCCGCACCAAAGGAGACTTCAGGCTCCCCTAAATGCTTTCCTTTCTGATGGCAATTAGAACAGAGCATTCTGTTGCCCTCTGGCACCCTGTTGTTGCATACTTCTCTGGCGCAAATACGATTGGTGAGCTTCCTGAACCCGTAAAGGTCTCTACACACAATACTGCAAAACAAATAGATCCGTTCACCGCTACAGACTGTTATAGATTCCCCACCTTGAGTGAGAGGTTTATTGCAGTATGCGCAGGAAATATTCATATTGCTTACACTCCCGCTTTCATTTGGATTGAGCCATCAGAAAGCAATTCTCTCAATAGGGGTTGCCACAACCACTTTTCGTATAATTCAAAGCACCAACTGGCATGTCCACCTGCTCGACACCATAGATTCAAAGGGTGTAATAAGTGCTGTAGCATTGCTTTCATATCAATCTCCCCTTTGACCATTTCTCTTTAAGCCAGGAAATCTTGGTGTACCCTCTGGCGGTGCCTTTTATACGCAGGGATAGTGCCAAAGCAGCACGTAAAAGGTAACGTCATTTAAAAACAGACACTTATTACTGCCAGAGGACAGCTAGACTAACTTGGTAAATCGCCAAATTTTGCCAAGAGGCCAAGTTCTATGTGGCCAAAAGATCAATTTTTGACTGATGTCTCGATTCTATTGAAGATGGAAGTATGAAAGAAGAGAGATAGCCTTACGGGTGAGAATTGAGTTTGATCCCTGGTGGGTCTTGTGGGATGTGTAAAATCTTGAGTGTATGATTCACTTACGTTTAGAGCATGTAGACAGGTGTAATCTCAATTTGCCCACTGTGAAACTTTAGATTTCCTTAATCTACCCTTCTGCTCCTAGTAAATCTAGCACAAAGTATTGTGGCTAGGCCTCAAGGAGCAAAAGTGTACATTAAAGTAAGGTCTTCTACTTGCGTGATCCACCCCTATCAGAGCCATAAGAGCACCGGGCCGCCGACACCACGGTAAACGACACTTCCAGTACCTCCCTGGGAGTCACGCGAATCCCAGAGGCGTTACGGACCAAAGTCCCGCGAGGGCTTTCTCCTGAAAAGCAGGCGTCCAAGAACACTGTCACAGACCGCGCCTCCAATTTGGCCGGATTGCTATAGAGTAGTTCCGCAGGGTATCCACCAATCTCGGCCTTATCCGGATCCCCGTCCACTGGCAGGAGATACTGGCGTCCGTCGTTCAATCCTGGCACGCCGTGCCCGGAATAGAAGACAAAGACGTCCGACTCGTGAGGCCGTAACAATTGCGGCGAATTTCCACTTCGGGTATTTGCCGGGGTGGGCTTTGACTCGTCCGATTTCGTCAAGATCCAGATGGCTACTCATTACTGCTCTTTTTCAACCAAGGCAGCAATGTAGTTTCGGTCTTCAGGTGATATGTGGATGAACTGCACACCCATACCGAATACTGTTCTATTGTCAATAGTAAAGCTACCTGACCAAATCTTTTCGCCAACTACAGAAATGGTTCGCTGTTCGGAAGGCTTTAGAAGAATAGGGAAGTTTCCTTCAATCTCAGGCTCCTTTGAGCAGAAGATGAATGCACCGTCAACGATAATGTCCTTTGTCTCTCCTTCTAAGGAACCTTGCGGAGTTTCCACTACAGCGGGCCACTTGACCAGGATTCTGGGATGGAGTCGTCTTTCGATACCCATACTTTTTTTGGGCGGGACTACTTGTCCGCCTCTTCCTCTCTCAAGTCTATGATTCAGACTTGCTCCCCACCGGAACCGTTGGGGATACCGATACGGCTGTGAGATGGTCTGTTCTCATTTGATGTCGATACAAACGAATTCCCCACTTTCGTCACGGATACATATATTTTTTTTATCGTAACTCGTCATATCTCCGCATCTGGGGCATGCAGGCCGATTCTTAATGAGGGTCTCCATATCAAAGCTCTTCTTATCTTTGAAGCTAATAGACGAAGGAACCAATTCTTGGCAACGCATGCAACGAACATGGATTTCTTTGACTTTGGACACGTTGAACCTCCCACTTCTTGTTTGCCAACACCCAGACGATACCGTCTTAGGTATGGTTCGAAACTGCTTGGCTATTCAAATGGTAACCCTAGTCAGGGATAAACGTGAAACGCACATCCATTGCGTTGCGCGGGACGGGGAGTTGTCCCTAACAAAGGTTTTAGACAAAACTCTCTCGGCGGTGACTAGCAACAGTTGGCATTCAGCGGGGCGACAGACCAGGCGGAAGTTGTTTAGAAACTCAGGAATTTGAGAACAGCGAATCATTGTAGCAACAAGGTTGCGGTTTCGACTTCTGCCACTCGCGAGCCTGCTAAAACCACATGAGCATTGAATGGGGCGTAAATACCCAGCAGGGTAAACCCCATTCCTTTAGCACCATACCATAAGCCAAGAGAAAAAAGAAAGCCCCTCGACACTCTGCCTCGACAGAACCGAGATCTGGTGAAGTCCCAGCGAACCAACTGCTTCAAGCCGACATGGTCTTTGCCAGGAAAGCCTATGGGGATTTAAGAGATTTATGTAGCAGATGAAAACGAGCTTGCATATCCGTAAAACCGCCATTTTGGTTATTTAGGTGGGCGGCATGGGAAATTATGTTCGGTTGAAGATTGTAGATGAAGAAGGTTTGGAAGTTGGAACTATAGGATAAAATTCAGGTAGGGGCTCGCCAGTCAGGCCTTGACCACGTTGGGTTCATCGTCGCGGTAGACACCGCGGGTGTCCACTATGAGCGATGCGTGGGTGGCAATGAGATCGTAGGGGAAACCGTCATGATCGGTAATCAACAGCACACAGTCAACATGTCGAAGCGCTTCCGGGGTCAGCTCCACGGACTGCAATTCAAATTGGTGCCGACGCATAGGGGGAAATACCGGAACGTGGGGATCACTGTAACATAGGTCCGTTCCCTTGCTCCTGAGGATTTCCATAATCTCCATGGCCGGTGACTCCCGAGGATCATCAACATTCTTCTTGTAGGCCAGGCCCAACACCAGTATCTTTGCCCCCTTGAGCGACTGACCCTTTTCATTCAGGGCATCTATCACCTTCCCCACCACCCAGTGGGGCATGGCCGTATTCACCTCACCGGCAAGTTCTATGAAGCGAGTGTTAATCCCGTATTCTCGGGCCTTCCAGGTCAGGTAAAAGGGGTCAATGGGAATGCAGTGTCCGCCCAAACCCGGACCTGGATAGAATGGCGTGAATCCGAAAGGTTTGGTGGCAGCAGCATCAATAACCTCCCGAATGTCGATTCCCATCCGATCCGCCACGATCTTGAGCTCGTTTACCAGCCCGATGTTCACCGCCCGGTAGATGTTTTCCAATAGTTTGGTTAATTCAGCTGCCCGGGTAGAAGACAACGGCACAACCTGCCCCACCACCATACTGTAAAGGACTTGACCCACCTCCAAACACGCTTTGGTTGAGCCGCCGCAAACCTTAGGGATGTTCTCGGTATTGTAAATGGGATTGCCCGGATCCTCCCGCTCCGGTGAATAGACCAAGAAAACGTCTTTACCGATTATAAAACCGGTCTTCTCAATTCTGGACCGAAGTTCCTCTTCGGTGGTGCCCGGATAGGTGGTGCTCTCCAGGCTGATCATCTGTCCCCGCCGCAGGTACGGCTGCAATGACTCAATGGTATGGCGCACAAAAGATAGATCCGGTTCACGATGTCTGTTGAGAGGGGTTGGCACACAGATAATGAGCACATCTGTTTCAGAGGCCCGACTGTAGTCACTGGTGGCATCAAGAAGAGGCACAGTCTTTCCTCCTCCTAGCTGCACCTCCTGCTTCCGCTTCTCAGCAATGGCTGCCGATGGAATATGGCCGATATAGCTCTCTCCATTCTTGAGCTTGGCCACTTTAACTTCATCGATGTCAAAGCCCAGAACAGGAAACCCCACCTCTGTAAAACGTAACATCAGGGGAAGACCCACATAACCGAGGCCCACAATGCCAGTGACGGACTGACAGGTTTTGATCTTCTGGATCAGTTGTTCTTTCATACTATCCCTCGCAGTCTATCCAGGGTTTTATATCGTCAAGGAAGCAAAGTGCGTGCCGTAATCAGCAATCCGCATTCCGAAATCCCAAATCCCAAGCACCAAATTACAAATAAATCTCAAATTCCAATATTCAATGACCCAAACATATTTTGAATTCTCTTTTTTTAAGATGATGTGAAAGTTTGGGATTTTGAATTTCCATCAACTATCGCCTCTCCATAGCAAGAAGGAGAACGAGTTAAATTCGATTTCCGCAATCCGCAATCTGTCCCCCGCCTGCTGCCCTCCAAGCCGGCATCATATCCCACGTTGCCGATGAGTCAAGGATAAAAGACTTCCTTCCAGCAAATCATATCCCCCAGCGAATTGCCAGACAAAACGCGGTTGCATTCTTTACCACTAGTGGTTATATTCCCTGTTGCGTTTGCATAATCTAGCGCGGCAGACCGTCAGTATCCTGCTGGAGTAACCTTTCGACGATAGGGAGGGATTTGCCGAGCTGTTTGTCATGGCTTAAATTCTGACAGGTTCTGCCCCCACAGGAGGATAGGATGAAGGAACAAATTGAACAAGCTCTGGACAAAATTCGGCCTGCTCTTCAACGCGACGGTGGCGACATCGAGCTGGTGGATGTGGAAGAAAACGGCGTGGTGAAAGTACGGCTGACCGGTGCCTGCAGCGGTTGTCCCATGTCACAAATGACCCTTAAGCAGGGTGTAGAGCGTATCGTCAAGCAATTGGTACCTGAAGTAAAAACGGTGGAGGCCGTATAAACAGGCTATTTGTGGTACTTTTCCCCTCGCATGATCGTGCAGGCCCTATAGAGCTGTTCCAGGAGAACCAGCCTGCTCATTTCGTGGGTGTAGGTCATTTTGGAAAGGGCGAGCAGAGTTTGGGCCTGACTCCGAAGTTCGTTGGAAAATCCCAGAACCCCTCCCACAGCAAAGCATAGTTTCCGGCAGCCAGCCCGCTCCAATGTTTGCCACCAGTGAGCCAACCCTTCCGAGCTCATCTGTTTTCCCTGTCGATCCAGAACTATAAAGTGAGCGTCCCTGGGGACTGCGGCTGCCACCTTCTCGCTTTCAGCGGCCACCACCATGGTTGCCTGGCTCTCTCGAGTCAAGCGCTCGGAACGGACGGTTTTTACCTCCACCTGCACATATCGGCGCAATCGCCCCAGGAAGTCCTCTACACCCTCTCGCAAATAGAGCTCGCGGGTTTTACCAACAAATACAAGATGGATCTTCATTATTGGGATTTCACAGCGTAGATGAAGAACTCACGGTTCCCTTTGGGGCCCAGCAGGCTTGACTCCGCGACCCCCTCGACCTCCAGCCCCTGACTGCCACAGAAATCTTCCAATTCTCCCACCACCTGCCGATGCAGCATGGGATCACGCACAACTCCTCCCTTGCCCACCTGGTCCCGTCCGACCTCAAATTGAGGTTTAATGAGCGCCAGTAACTGACCACCACTTTTGAAAAACTCGAGGACCTTGGGAATAACTTTCTTGAGGGAGATGAAGGAGGTGTCGATAACTGCCAGATCCACGGACTCTGGAACTTGTTCACGGGTCAGGTAACGAACATTACACCGTTCCAGTACCACTACCCGAGAATCTTGGCGAAGCTGCCACGCCAGTTGGCCGTAGCCCACATCAATGGCGTAAACCTTTTGTGCCCCTCTCCGAAGAAGACAATCGGTGAAACCACCCGTAGAGGCGCCCACGTCCATGGCCACCAGCCCAACCACCTGCAATGAAAAAGTATCCAGAGCGGAGGCCAACTTGAAGCCACCGCGGCTTACATAACCCTCGCCCGGATCGAGCACCTCCACCTCAACGTCAGGGGCAACTCGCTGGCCTGCTTTCAGAGCCTTGCGCCCCTCGACCAGTACTTTTCCGGCGAGAATCAAGGCGGCGGCACGTTGGCGGCTTTCAGCCAATCCTCTTTCTACCAATAGTACATCAAGACGTAAGCGCTCAGCCATCGGCTTTCAGCCTTCAGTGGAAACAAACCGTAAAGCACATACGCCGCATTTGTCAAAGCAGTCCCTGAATGGTAACTCTTTAGATGTAGATAACTTGATGATCGCTCAATGCTGACGGCTGAATGCTGAAATCAAGATGCGGCTTCTTTGACGCCATCGCCTGCAACCATGGCACGGGCGGCCTCTACAATGCCCAGAGTATCGATGCCGCAGGCGGAGCGCTGCACTTGTTGAGAGCCGTGCTCCACGAATTGATCGCTGATACCTAAACGAACGATCCGAACTCCGGCGTGGCCCTCTTCAGCCAGCAATTCGAGCACTGCTGTGCCAAATCCACCTTGCAAAGCATTTTCTTCAACTGTAAGCAACCGATTGGTCTGGTAAGCCAACTGAATAATGAGATCTTTGTCCAGCGGCTTTACGAAACGGCAGTTGACAACGGCTGCCTGGATACCTTCTTTTTCCAGTTCCTTGGCCGCCTCAAGCGCTGGCAACACCCTATTCCCTATGGCGAGAATGGCCAGGTCTTTGCCTTCACACAACAACTCCCCTTTGCCAATTGGAAGCGTCCGGACCTCGCTGTCCATGGACACCCCTTCCGCCGTGCCCCGGGGGTAGCGTAAGGCTATGGGGCCATCATGTTCCAAGGCGGTTTTCAGCATCCGCTGCAATTCATTTTTATCGGCCGGGGCCATGAGCACCAGGTTTGGCACGTGGCGCAGGTAAGAAAGATCGAAAACACCATGATGCGTGGGGCCGTCTTCACCCACCAGCCCACCCCTATCCAGTACAAAGGTAACTGGTAGATTCTGCAGACATACATCATGAACCACCTGGTCGTAGGCCCGCTGCAAAAAGGTGCTGTAGATGGCCGCCACCGGTTTGAAGCCCTCCAATGCCAGGCCGGCCGCGAAGGTCACTGCATGCTGTTCACAGATTCCCACGTCAAAAAAGCGTTCTGGATAGAGAGCGGCGAATTGGCTCAAACCGGTGCCCTCGGGCATAGCAGCTGAGATGGCTACTATCTTGTCGTCTTCCTCAGCCAGCCTCACCATGGTCTGTCCAAAGATGTTAGTGTATGAAGACGCCCCCGGCTTCGTTACGGGCTCGCCGGTACTCACCTCGAATTTGCCCAGACCGTGGAACTTGGAGGGATCACATTCTGCAGGCTTGTAGCCCTTGCCCTTAATGGTTAGGGCGTGTACCAACGCTGGCCCCTTAACGTTCTTGGCATTGGTGAAGGCTTCGATGAGACGGTCCAGCCGATGTCCCTTGATGGGACCAATGTACTCGAATTTCAAGGCTTCAAAGAGCATGCCGGGGGTAAAAAAACTCTTGAGCGAGTCTTCACCTCGTCTCGCCAATTGCAGGATGTCATCACCTATCCCGGGAATACTGGTGAGAACATTAGCCACATCCCTCTTGATGCGGACGGCCAACTTGGTGGTCATCTTACGGCTCAAAAAAGATGACAGCGCGCCCACATTGGGAGCGATGGACATCTCGTTGTCGTTGAGCACAACTATGAGGTCGCGCTCCAGATGCCCGGCCTGGTTGAGTCCCTCGAAGGCCATCCCTCCGGTCATGGAGCCGTCACCAATGACGGCTATTACCCTGTCGGTATCGCCCTTCATGAATTTACCGGTGGCAAGACCCAGGGCTGCGGAGATGGAGGTGCTGGCGTGCCCAACACCAAAGGCATCGTATGGGCTCTCGCTCCGTTTGGGGAAGCCACTGATGCCCCCATGCGTTCTGATCGTGTGAAACCGGCCCCTTCTACCCGTTATCAGTTTGTGAGCATACGCCTGATGGCCGACATCCCAAATGATCAGATCCTGTGGGGCATCAAATACGTAGTGCAGGGCCAGGGTCAGTTCCACCGCTCCCAGGTTCGGGGCCAGATGACCGCCGTTACTGGCAACAGTACAGATAATTTCCTCTCGGATCTCTTCAGCCAACTGGTAAAGTTCTTCGATGGACAAAGACTTTAGATCCTGCGGGCCGTCTATGCCAGGCAGAAGAGGCTGTCGCTCCTGCTCTGACAGGGAATTTTTTTTACTGGTTTCCTCACTCAACCTGGCACTCCTTTCTAAAAACGCAGAGCGCAAAGAGTCTCTAAACCTTTATGTTGAAGTCGTTGAATCGATAACTACGTTACTTTTTAAGTCCGAGAGCAGAGATTTCCCTGCTTACTGCGCGATGCTACTTCTTCCTCGTTATTATATAATTTGCCAGCGAACGCAAGGGGTTAGCTCTATCATCGAACCCCTCTAACGCTGCCAAGGCATCATTTACCATTTCGTTAGCTACTTGCCGCGAGCGTTCCAGGCCAACGGCCGCAGGATAGGTCACCTTACCCCTGGCCTCGTCTGCACCTGTGGTCTTGCCGAGAAGTTCGGCATCCCCCTCGATATCAAGAATATCGTCTGCTATCTGAAAAGCGAGACCAATGGCCCTGCCATATCGGGCCAGAGCAGCAACCTGAACTTCGGAGCCTTTCCCTGCCAGCGCTCCCGATTCAGCCGCCGCGGCAATAAGCGCCGCGGTTTTACGACTGTGCATTTGCTGCACAGTTTCCAGATCGGCTCCCTTATTTTGTGAGAGCATATCCACCACTTGGCCACCCACCATGCCACGGTAGCTTGCCGCCTCGGCAATTACCCCTATAACCTGCACCGCTCTTTCAGGCAGCAGAGAATTGGAGTCGCTAAGTAGGACAAAGGCCTCGGTGAGTAAACCATCACCAGCGAGAATGGCGATGGCTTCTCCATAAACCTTATGGTTGGTCGGCTTTCCACGCCGCAAGTCGTCGTCATCCATCGCAGGGAGATCGTCGTGTATAAGAGAATACGTATGAATCATTTCCAAAGCGCAACCAGCTGGCATGGCAGCTTGAACTTCACCACCCACCGCTTCGGACGCAGCCAGGCAAAGGATTGGGCGCAGTCTCTTGCCTCCAGCAAAGAGGCTGTAGCGCATGGCTTCAACAACTCTGGATTCAGGCCCATCTTGCTTTGGCAAGGCAACCTCCAGAGCCTCTTCCACCATTAGGCGGCGAGCCTCCAGATACTGCTTGAGGTCGAAGTCAGGAGTCATCTTCCTCCTCACTGAATGGAGTGGTTTGCAGTTTGCCGGCTTGACCCCGCATCAGCTTCTCCGCTTTACGCTCAGCCTCATCTAGTTTATTGGCGCAGAACCTGGCGAGCCTCACCCCCTCCTCAAATGCTTTCAGCGTCTCTTCCAGGGGGAGGTCTCCTTCTTCCATCTGAGCGACGATGGCCTCCAGTTTCTGCAAGGCCTCCTCGAATTTTTCTTTCTTTCTAGCCACTTCTTTCTCTCATCCGCTTGTCACTCTCAAGAGGGCGAAGGGATCCACCCGGGCGCCTCCAATCCGTACACCCCAGTGAAGGTGCGGCCCGGTGGCTCGCCCCGTGGAGCCTGCAAGCCCAATGACTGCGTTTTTTCCGACAAAATCTCCCTCCGAAACATTCAATTGGGATAGATGAAAATACATGGAATATAATCCCCAACCGTGATCAATAACCACTGCCTTGCCGTGAAAATAAAAGTCACCCACCAGAACGACCTTGCCATGATTGACGGCCCTTATTGGCTCGCCCTCAGCTGCACGCAGATCCACTCCCGAGTGAGGACTTCTCGGTTCACCATTCAGTATGCGCCTGAGTCCGAATGGTGTGTTGAGCTTGCCTGGGACCGGGCGGACAAAATTGCCCCTCCAGTAACGTCTGGGGCTTTGTTTGTACCATAGTCTACTGAATTTCGCGCCTTCTTTTTTTACCCGCTCAAGCGTGGTAGGGTCCAAGGTAACCATCTTTTTCGGCAGGGTCAGACGCTGTACCCCATAGTCCTTATCCACCACCTTCAGGGTTGTCCGTCTGGTCAGAGGACTGTTCCCCGAAGAGCTAACCTCCACTTTCAGAGGGTACGTCCCAGGAGCCAGTCTCAGATCAATACCCACCAGAGAGCCATAATTGTCTTCATCGATCCTGAAGAACTCAAGGGGCTGTCCCCGCCAGAAGCCCATCACTTTTGAGCCGTCCGTCGCCCCTTTGAGTACGACTTGTACAACTTCTCCCTGGGCCACGGGCTGTTCCGGCCCAATCAGCTCTAAGGTCTCTGCCATTGTTTTCGCTGTGAGAGCAAAAATTAAAAGTGAAAATACTATCAGAAATACTCTTCTCAAAATCACCACTCCTGACCCAACCACCGGAAGGTAGAATATGTAGGGCGGGTCTCGACTCGGCTGAGCGACTCGACCTGAGCTCGTCGACCGGTCTCGTCGACAGGTCTCGTTGCAGGCCGTACCCGCCATGAATCTTCCTGCTACCCTGTTTCTTATAGGCCGGTGCAGAGACCGGCCCTACCAACAAAGCTATTTTTCACTCCCACCCTTAGTTTGTCTCCTCTACGTCGGTCACATTACATCTCAACGCGCCTTTATGGAGGCGCACTCGCACCGTAGCACCCTTTTTCACTTGCCTCACCGAGCGAACCACCTTCCCCTGCGGCCAGGTGGATGTAATGCTGTAACCACGTGCCAATATCCCAAGGGGACTCAAGCCATCCAGCTGTGTCAGGCTGCGTTCCAAGGTCTGGCGTTTTCTGTGCAGACCCTGTCTGGCGAAGAGTCCAAGATCTCGCCAACACTGGTCCAGAAGACCTCGTGACTCGGAAATCCTGCGGCCTGGGCTGAGATGTAGCAAATGATCTCTGAGCCGAAAAAACGTTTGAGCCTCGGAATTCAGCCTTTGACCAATAGCGAAATCCAGACGTTGTGTATGTTCGTCCAGGCGTAGTCGAAGATCATCCAGTCGTGCGGCAGGATGCCGCAACCGCTGTTTACGGCTGCTCAAACGCTCTCCGGCAAGGCTCAGTATTTGATGGACACGACCCTGCAACCGCTGAAACAGATCGGCCACGTATGCTTCAAGGGCCTCTTTGTGCTGGGCCACCATTTCAGCAGCCGCCGAGGGTGTCGGTGCGCGTACGTCTGCGGCCAGATCGGCCAAGGTGGTGTCTATCTCATGGCCTACCGCAGAAATAATCGGAATTTGTGACCGGAAAATAGCCCGAACTACACCTTCCTCGTTGAAAGCCCACAGATCCTCCCAAGACCCTCCACCTCGGCCGACGATCAGAGCATCGACAGGAAACTCGGCGTTAAAGGTATCAATCCCTGTAGCTATCTCCTCTGCAGCCCCTTCACCTTGAACCCTGACCGGGTAAAGGTAAATCTCCAGGTTGCTGTACCGCTCCCTGACCACCCGAATAATGTCCCGGATGGCAGCTCCGGTGGCAGAAGTCACCACCCCAAGACGCTGGGTGAGAAAGGGAATTGGTTTTTTGTGTTCGGGATCGAAGAGTCCCTCTGCTTCCAGGCGCCGCTTCATCTGCTCATAGGCAAGCTGCAGCGCCCCCAGACCCCGGGGTTCCATCACATCCACCAGCAGTTGGTATTCACCCCTAGGCTCGTAAACACTGACCCTGGCCTGACATAGCACGTGTAGGCCATCTTCCGGCTGAAAGCGCATCCACCGCTGCTGGGAGCGGAACATAACACAGCGCACCTGGCTTTCGACGTCTTTGAGTACGAAGTAGTAGTGGCCGGATGCAGGCACCCTGAAATTGGAGATCTCGCCTTCCACCCAAATGAAGGGGAAGTGATCCTCCAGCAGCCCGCGTATTTCCCTGGTGAGTTCGCTAACCGAGAAGATACGGCGTTGGCCTGGTTCTTCTAATGTAAATGGGGTCGGGTCGTTGAGATCCATATGTCAAATTCCTAAAATAACTCAAGTGAGCTAAAGTGAGCTAAAATGTCTAAAATTATTAAAGCAAAACCTGAAAGCGCTTGCCCACTTATCGAAGTATTTCACTGCTTTTAGGATGAGCCTCCTAGTAGCATAATTCGGTGTCAAGATCAAATCGCCGCATGGCGCAAAGAGCATAGCTCGGCGAGACGAGAGGTCGGACGAGACGAGCGAGACTAGTTGGAAGATCTCTTTCCCCGTCTTGCCAGACCTCCCGCCTTGCCCGTCTCGCACCTAAACCGCTCAGGGATTTGCGCTTAGCGGCCCAACACCTTCCAGCATCGTACCCGGTGGGTGGCGTTGACCTCATAAAGCTCAATCTCTCCTTTCCTGCAGCGGTCCTCAACCAGAGGACAGCGGTTCTGAAACTTGCAGCCCGGGGGAGGATTGAAAGGGCTCGGGACATCGCCGGCAAGAGGTGTCCAAGAACGCTTGGCCGAAGGTTCCGGCACCGGGGCCGCCTCCAGCAGAGCTGAGGAGTATGGATGCAGATGTTGGTCGTATACCACCTCAGATGGGCCGTACTCCATAACGTGTCCAAGATACATGATGGCCACATTGTCGCTAACGTACTCGACCACATTCAAGTCGTGGGCTATAAAGAGATAGCTCAGGCCCAGCCTTTTTTGTAAACCTTGAAGAAGATTGAGTATCTGGGCCTGGATGGAGACATCAAGGGCCGAAATCGGTTCGTCACAGATGATTAGCTCTGGCTCCACGCTCAGTGCCCGGGCAATGCCCACTCGCTGGCGCTGACCACCGCTGAATTCATGAGGATAGCGTTGGGCGGCCCAGGCAGGAATTCCCACCATTTCCAACAGCTCGGCCACACGGTTTTGCCGCTCTTGCCGGCCTCCCATCTGGATGGTGCGCACCCCCTCCTCAATGGACTGTCCCACGGTCATTCTAGGATTGAGGGAGCCGAATGGATCCTGGAAGATAATCTGCATCTTCCGACGGTAGGATTGCATTTCAGCCCGAGAAAGCTCAGTGATATCTTCACCTTGGAATAAGATCTTGCCTGCATCCGATTCTATCAGCTTGAGGATAAGACGAGCCAGGGTTGATTTGCCGCAGCCGCTCTCGCCCACCAATCCAAGTGTTTTGCCGGCTGACAAATCCAAATCCACCCCATCCACCGCTTTTATCCATCCCACCACTCGCTGGAGAAAGCCGCGATGCACGGGGAAATACTTCTGCAGGCGCTTCACTTCAAGGATTAGGTTGTTATTAGGGTAGCTTTCTTTCATCTTGGTTTCTTATGGCGGATACGGAGACCCGCCCTACTGCTATTTGTTTTACGCTATGCGCTATGCGCTCTGCGCTCTGCGTATATTATTGGACATCTTGCCAGGTGGCTGTCAGCAAAGTTGCACATCTCTGGAAACTGACTGCGACAACCATCTTGGACATAGGGACAACGGGGATGGAACGGGCAACCTGGAGGTTTCCTGGTGGGATCAGGAACTGCCCCAGGGATGGTGGCCAATTCTTGCCCCCTTTCCCTGCGACCAGGTAATGATTCCAGTAACCCCATGGTATAAGGATGACAAGGTTCATGGAAAATCTGCCAGACCGAGCCCACCTCCACCACAATCCCAGCGTACATCACGTAGATCCGGTCGGCCACGCTCGCAACCACACTGAGATCGTGGGTTATCTGCAAGATGGCCATTCCTCTTTTTTCCTGAAGCTCTCCAAAAAGGTTGAGTATCTGAGCTTGAATGGTCACGTCCAGGGCAGTGGTCGGTTCGTCTGCAATAACCAGCTCAGGGTTGCAGGCGAGAGCCATGGCGATCATAACCCGCTGACGCTGCCCGCCGCTCAGGTTGTGAGGGTAGTCGTGAATTCGTTCCTCTGGCGAAGGAATGCCCACATCGTGGAGTAGTTTAATGATCCTCTCCTCGGCCTCGTTGGGGCTCACTTGCTCATGGGTGGTGAGCACTTCCTCTATCTGGTACCCAATGGTGAAAACCGGGTTCAGTGAAGTCATCGGTTCCTGGAACACCATGGAGATTTTCCGACCCCTGATTTGCTGCAAATCCTGTTCACCCAAATCAAGGAGGTTTTGCCCTTTAAAGGTAACGGTGCCGCCGGCGACCTTCGCCGGCGGCTGCGGCAGGAGGCCAAGAATGCTAAGGGCGGAAACTGTTTTGCCACATCCGGACTCACCCACCAGACAGACCGTTTCACCCTGCCCCACCTGATAACTCACGCCATCAACGGCCCTTGCCACGCCCTGGTCAGTGTCGAAGTACACTTTCAGGTCACTAACGATTAAAAGAGGATCAGGTGTCATTGTTTTCTAAGCTTCTTTGGTGGGCAGTGCCCATCTAACATTTATGATTGCAGATTGCGGATCTCGGATTGAAAATAAAAAACCAACTAGAAAAATAAATCTTAATTTCGCAATCTGAAATCTACCCTCTGCCCAATGTCTGTTTAGCCGGTTTCGCCTGTTTGGCCTGTCTCCAATCTGCAATCTACAATCTAAAATCTACAATCCTCCCTCAATGTCTTTCCCTCAACTTCGGGTTGAGAATATCCCGCAATCCCTCCCCAAAAAGGTTGAAGGAGAGCACAACAACCAGTATGGCTATCCCAGGCACAAACGTGAGCCAGGGCGCGTCAAAAAGATAATTCTTACCATCTGAGAGGATGTTACCCCAGGTGGCGTCCGGTGGAGGAACCCCAAAACCCAGGAAGCTCAGGCCAGCCTCGGTCAGGATGGCCCCCGCAATACCGATGGTGGCCGAGACCAGAACCGGAGAAATGGCATTGGGCACCATGTGGCGGAAGATAATTCTCCAGTCTGGTACCCCCAAGGCCCGGGCCGCAGCAACAAAATCCTGCTCCCGCAAAGAGAGAAACTCGGCCCGGACAAACCGCGCCGCCCCCATCCAACTGGTAATACCAATCACTATCATGATGTTGTAGATGCTCGCCGGCAGTAGTGCGACTACAGTGAGGATCAAGAAGAAACTGGGAAAACAAAGCATGATATCGATCAGGCCGGTGATGACCATATCAACTGACAGAAATTGGGCACTGAAAACGTGGAAGAGCCTCCGGGAATCGCTACCTCGCTGCACTACCAAAACGGCTGCGATGGCAATGGCCGCGAGGGCGAGAAAGACCAAGATCAAAGTGGATAGTTTGCCCCATCCCAGTGCCATCCAAATTACCAGCACGGCAATGAAAACCTCCCCTACCCGAATTGGGTTTTGGCCGTAGTAACCGGCCAGTCCACCCAATAGAATCCCGATGAACACGGCGATCCCAACTGCCACGAATCCCACGGATAGAGACACCCATGCCCCCTGAAGCATGCGGGCGAAGACGTCCCGCCCCAGTTCATCTGTACCCAGGAGATAGACGCCCAATGGGGGCATTTCCTCTGGGAGCAATGATTCCATGTTTGGACGAGACAGTGGAGGTCGGAGCTTTTCCTGGAGTCTTACCATACTGGGATCCAGAAGCGGGGACGTACCAAAAGTAAGGAGTCTACCAGTTAAGGCAATGACAAAGAAAACGAGAAAAATGACGAGGCCCATCAGGGCAAGACGGTTCTTGCGGAGCTGGGTCCAGAACTCCTGCAGCCTGGTTTGTTGCGGCGGCAGCTCAAACGAATCATTTAAAAAGGTATGTTCAGGGGCAGAATTTTGCACGTTTCACCTTGCCTTGTACGTTATCTGTTATCCGTTGTTCGTCACTGATTTTGCGAAGATACTCTAAGATGATGAGCGCCAGAGTGCCCGCTCGTATACACCCGAATAACGGATAACTTTTAACTGATAACTCTTGTTGCCCTGTTTGCTGCTTCTTGTAGTCTGTGCCCTGCGCCTTACGCCTTGCACCATGTACCTTAAAGCTTAATCCTCGGATCCACCACCATGTAGAGCAGATCGGAGATAAAGGTCCCGACCAGCACCAAAATCGCTGATATAAAATTCACTGTAATTATAACGGGATAATCCCGAGCAAGAATCGCCTCGTAGGCCAGGCGCCCAATTCCGGGCCAGGCGAAAATGGATTCGATGATCACCGAACCACCGATGAGTCCGGGTAAAACCAGGCCGAACATGGTCACAAACGGCAGCAGAGCGTTGCGCAGGGCGTGTTTGTAATGCACCTGTTCCTCGGGAAGCCCTTTGGCCCTGGCGGTGCGAACATAATCCTGGCCCTCCACTTCCAACATCTGATTACGTACATAACGTGATAGCACAGCTATTCCCGCTGTTGCTCCCAGAATGGAAGGGATCACCAGGTGCCAGACTCGATCCATGACCCTGGTAACAACACCGGCCCCGCTCAACCCAAATGTTTTCATGCCAATAACCGGGACATGAAACGTACTCACCACAAAAATGATCAACATGTACGCAAAGAAGAATCCCGGTATAGAGATAAGCAGATAAGCAAAGAAGGTGGTGGTTCGATCGTATACACCACCTCGCCGTATGGCCGCCTGAATGCCAACTGGAAAAGAAAGGGTCCAGGTGATCAGGGTACCGACTATGAAGAGCGGCAGACTGTTGAGAAAACGATCGTACAGCTTGGCCAGCACGGAGCGACCGTCTTTCCACGACACGCTCTTACCGGTGAACAGATCGCGGTAGAACAGGAGGTACTGCTGATAAAGAGGCTCATCCAGGTGAAACTGCTGGCGAAACTGCTCCAATACCTCTTTGGTGAACTTTGGATTAAGAGGGTCAATCTGGCTGGGCTCTCCCGGCGCCAGGTGTATAACGGCAAATGATATCACCGAGATAAAAAAGAGGGTGATGGCCTTTTGCACAAGGCTGCGACCCAGAAATGCGAACATCCACTAACCCTCCACCTCAAAGATTGGCGCCTCAGGCAGCTTGATCCACTTATTGAAGAAAAAGGTGTAACTTCCGGTCTTGGTGGGTCTGATCTTCTCATACTGCACTTTTCCAGAAGGGTCACGATTCAGGACAACAATTCGTTTGTCCAATAAGGCAGTCCACTTCCCCACATAGAGAAAGGTGTAAGGCTGGGCGGCGGCGATGATTTCGTGAAGTCGGTGACAGTAACTGATTTGTCTTCCCCGGTCGTACTCCTGACGAATTCTGATGATGAGATCGTCCGCTTCCGCGTTCTTGAAACCAACGAAGTTGAGCTGGTAGGGGCCAGTCTGGCTAGAGTGCCAGATCTGGTAAAGGTCGGGCTCAATACCCATGCCCCAGCCCAGTACCAGAGCGTCAAAGTCCAGTTTGTTGACGCGCTCTTGAATGAATACTGCCCATTCGAGCAGATCTGTTCGAACGTCCACGCCAATTTTTCGCCAGGCATTCTGTACGATGGGGAGAAGTTGCTTGCGGATAGGGTTCCCCTGATTGGAGATCAAAGTGAACTGAAGCCGCTTGCCGTCCTTCTCCAACCAGCCTTCTTGGTTACGGTTCCAGCCGGCTTCCGCCAGCAATTGTAAAGCACCTTCTGGATCGTATGGAAGTGGCTGGATTGCATGGTCATAAAAGTCGGTCTGCTTGGGAAAAGGACCGGTGATCCTTTGCCCCTGGTTGTAGAGGACGTAACGGATGATCTTTTCCACGTCGATGGCCATGCCTAGAGCCTTGCGTACCCTCAGATCGTCAAAAGGCTGTCGGCGCCGATTGTAGCCAATATAAGTGTAGCCAAAACTCAGCCCAGAAAAACTCTGGTACCTGAGATCATCCTTGAGGCGGTGGACCTGGTGAGGCAGCGCACCATATCTGTCCACAGTCCCCGCATAGAATTCCATTTCTTGAGTCAACATGTCGGGCACAATACGATACGTATAACTATGATAGTTTGGCGGACCTTCCCAGTATTTTTCAAAACGGTCCAGCACGATGTATTGATCGGATTTCCACTCGCGGAAAACAAAGGGACCACAGCCAGTGGGTTCTCGGTTGAACTCGCTTTGCCGGATCGACATGGTTTCCGGATCCAGGCCGCGTCGCCTACCTTCGTCCCTCAGTGCCTCAGAGTCCAGCAGGTGCTCCGGCAGAATCCCCATCATCCAGGTTCCCAGCGCCGGCGAGTAAAGACGTTTGTAGACTATACGGACGGTTAGAGGATGCAACACTTCCACCGTCTTAACCGGTTCATAGTCTGGCAGCCGTGGTGAGACATTGGCCGCATCCATGATGGCATCGTAGGTGAACTTGACATCATAACCATCAAAGACGTGGCCGTCGTGGAATTTCACCCCGGGCCGAAGTTTGAAAAGAATGACGTGATTGTGCTCCACCGCCGGCAGCAGAACCCTGGCATACTCCTTCTTCTTGGATTCAAACTCTGCAGGTTTTACTCCGACAAATCGTTCAGCATGGAAGGATGTAAAATAGGAAGGACCCAACAGTTTTTCCAGATTGTCAAATATGTCTTGATCCACCTGCTTCAGTCTCAGCTTGATTCTCGGGGGAGCAGAGATCTGCAGTCGCACCTTGACCTTGTTGCCGTCCGGCAGGGTTTCAGTGACCTCTTGCAGGAGTTGCTGTGCCGGAAAAACCTCTATTGCCTCAATGTTGCTCAGTGACCGAGACAGTGAATCTGTTCCCTCAGTGCTCCTGCGTCTGGCCTGAATAATCAATGTGGCCAACCCGTCAGCATCTACTTGTTCAAGGGTGGGAACCTCTGCCCAATCATTTACATAGAAGTAGGCCTCCTCATGAATCTCCCAGCTGGTTGCCAGACGAGGACGGAAATTCAGATTTTCGTCATAGTCAAGCAGTCCCTCGAATACCAGTCCGTTGATATCACTGCTGGCACTGTCCGCTGAGAGCACTGGATTGAGCATCTGCGCGTCACCAATGGACGCAGTAACATATTCTTCCAGCCGCTCAGGGTTCCCCCTGGTCTGCTCCTCGTAGGTGGGCACCCAGAAGTAAGACTGCAGCAGGAAAAGGAGAACGACAATAGGAAGACCTATGAGTAATCGCCGTGTGGTCAAAGACTTACCTCTCGTTCATGGAAACTCAACGAGGTTTCAGTGTTGCGGACTGCCTGTTGTCAGAGACAAGTTGTGTATTTTAATCATTTTTTCAAGGAATAGTCTAGTGCGCCTATCTCTTATTCAAGCCAAGTGAGGAGAATTAGGGTGGCCTATGAAGCTGAAAAATCCTCTGTCTGGCGAGAAAGGCGAGAAAGGACCAAGGCGAGAAAGGCCAAAAAATAGGGACTCTTTATCTTTTCCCGCTTTTCTCGCCTTTCTCGCCTTGAGCCTAGGGTTCAGGAATCACCCATCGCCCGCTTTGAGCTGACTTTAATAAACCAGAACCCCAAAAGCAGCAGAACTATGAAAAGAATGCTGAGGATATTGAAATATCGGGAGATGAATTGGTTGATGGTTGGACCATACAAGTAGAAGAGGCCAGCCACTAAAAAAAACCTGGCACTGCGGCTCAGGATGGAGGCAATAACAAAACGGACAAAATCCAGGAGGAAGGCGCCGGCGCTGATGGTGAATACCTTATATGGAATGGGGGTGAGCCCCGCCACTGCTACAGCCCATACATCCCAGCGCTGATAATAGCGCTGCACCAGGCTAAGGCGCTCGGCCCGCACCCAGCGCTCCAGAAGGGGCCGGCCACCGATGCGCCCAATCCCATAGCCGAGCATGCCCCCCAGGGTGGAGCCCAGGCTGCAGATCAGCGCGTACCAAAAGGACATGGGTGAATTCGCCATACACAGACCTATGAGAAGAACATCCGGAGGAATAGGGAAAAAAGAAGATTCGCAGAAGGCAAGCACAAAAAGAGCCAGCCCTCCATACGGGGTATTGGCCCAGTGCATTACCCAGACGCTCAAATCTTTTACCCAGCCAAAGATTTCCATTAATGTCTCAACTCCCTCTCCACCCATTGGGGGGAGAGGGCGGGGTGAGGGGGGTGTATCAAATTATTCATTCACCCCTCACCTTTATCCTCTCCCCTCAAGAGGAGAGGAAATTTGGTAATTGAATTGCAAGAGCGTACAATATTCTTCTGTTTACTGTTTACCGTTTACTCACTTTTATTAAGCTCCTTGATCCTGCTTAAACACGTATCAATGAGAAGAGTCGGAGAAAAGCCGCCAGCGAGCCGTTCATCAAAGGAATCAGGAACTTCTCTTAACAGTCTCACTACATTGGCATATTCAAGTTTTGCCTCGTCAAGCTGCCCCACCTGACTGTAGAGATCTCCCAGGTTGAAACGCGCCAAGGCATGCTCGGGCTTTAGGTACAAAAATCTTTTAAACTCTTCGATGGCTTTGCGCTCCTTTTCCCAGGTCCGATAAGCCACCCCCAGCAAATAATAGCCGGCACCAGAGAGCGGCTTTCGGCGGACTATCCTTTGGCATAACTGCACTGCCTTTGCCAGATCACCTTGGTTGAGGACGATCTCCGCCTGCAGCAGAAGAACACTTTCGGAAACCGTTGACTTCTTCAGATAGGGCGCCAGGAGATCACCGGCTTGCTCAGGTTTGCCCATTTCCAATAGCTCTTTAGCCCTGGTACAGATCTGTTGGATCTCATCTGTCTTTCGATCAGGAAGAGCCTCCAACCGCCGGCTGCGACCACTGGCAGGGGTGCGTTGTCTGCTCCGGTTGCGCCTGGTCCGCCGAGTCTTCCTTTTGGGCCTTTTCTCCCGGGGTTCTTTCTTGTAGACAAAGGTCCCTCCCACCTGAACGGTGGTGAATTCATCTGAAAGATAGCGCAAACTTTCAGAATAGCCGGCAAAAAGGTACCCACCTTGTCGCAAGCTCTGGTAGAAATTATGGATGACTTTCCTGGTGGATTCATGCTGGAAATATATGGTTACATTGCGGCAGAAAATGAGGTCCCAGCCCGACATTTCCAAAAGGGGATAAGGCTCGGTCACCAGGTTGAAGTAGCTAAATTCAACCATCTGTTTTATTGACTCGTCCAGGAAATACTTATCCCTTTTCCGGCTGAAAAAGCGGCTTAGATACTCCTTTGGCACATCGCGGACGGAGCGAGCCCCGTAGACTCCCCGACGAGCTAACTCGAGGGCAGTTTGACTAAGATCTGTGGCCAGAATCTGGATCGGTGGATATTCCCCACCTCCCATATTCGCCGCTAATATCATGGCAATTGTGTAGGGCTCTTCACCAGAGGAGCAGCCGGCACTCCAAATCCGCAGTGAGGCGCCAGGACAAGATTTTTCTTTGAGAACTTCAGGAATTACAACTCGTTTCAGATCCTCGAACTGAGCTTGGTCACGAACAAAATAAGTTTACGGG
>CBFDBW010000010.1:0-22000 GCA_965603145.1 uncultured Syntrophobacterales bacterium | reverse complement strand
AAGTAATTGCCGTTGGGAAAGGAAAGATCCTGGAGAACGGCAAAGTGATGCCCCCAACCGTGAAAGAGGGGGATCGTATCCTTTTCGGCAAGTATGCGGGAAGCGACATCAAGGTCGACGGAGAGGAACATCTGATCATGCGCGAGGACGATATTCTTGCTGTAATCAAGTAGTAACGAGGCTGGTCTCCTCGGCAAAAAGAAGGGATTAGTTCAATGGCTGCAAAAGAGATCAAATACGACAGCGAGGCCAGGGAAAAGACCATGAAAGGGATTAACACTCTGGTCGATGCCGTGAAGGTAACCCTTGGACCCAAAGGTCGCAATGTGCTCCTGGAAAAATCATGGGGCTCCCCCACCGTTACCAAAGACGGAATAACTGTGGCAAAGGAAATCGAGCTCGAGGACCACTTCGAGAACATGGGCGCCCAGATGGTCAAAGAGGTTGCCAGTAAAACCTCGGATGTGGTCGGTGACGGCACAACTACAGCCACCATTCTGGCCCAGAGTATTTATCGTGAAGGCTCCAAGCTGGTGGCGGCGGGCGTCAGTGCCATGGCCCTCAAGCGAGGCATTGAACAGGCGGTTGCTGCTGCGGTGGAAGAGCTCCAGAAGCTGAGCAAACCCACCAAGGACCAGAAAGAAATCGCCCAGATTGGCACCATCAGCGCCAACAATGACGAAACCATCGGCAACATCATTGCCGAAGCCATGAACAAGGTTGGCAAAGAGGGCGTCATTACGGTGGAGGAGGCCAAGGCCATGGAGACCACCCTGGAGGTGGTGGAAGGCATGCAGTTTGACCGCGGCTACATTTCACCTTACTTTGTTACTGATGCCGAGCGCATGGAGGTGGTGCTGGAGGAGCCCTATATTCTCATTCACGAGAAGAAGATCAGCACTATGCAGGATCTTCTACCTCTGCTTGAGCAGATTGCCAAGATGGGCAAGCCTCTTTTGCTCATTGCCGAGGATGTGGAGGGTGAGGCCCTGGCCACCTTGGTGGTGAACAAGCTCAGGGGAACTCTGCACGTCTGTGCGGTGAAAGCACCTGGTTTTGGTGATCGGCGCAAGGCCATGCTGGAAGATATCGCCATTCTTACCGGTGGTCAGATGATTTCTGAGGATCTGGGTATCAAGCTGGAGAATGTGAGTGTAAATGATATGGGCACGGCCAAGACGATTAGGGTTGACAAGGATAACACCACAATCGTTGATGGCGGCGGCACCCGGGAGGCCATTGAGGGCCGAGTGAAGCAGATCCGTGCCCAGATTGAAGAGACCACCTCTGATTATGACAGGGAGAAACTTCAGGAGCGCTTGGCCAAGCTGGTTGGTGGTGTGGCGGTGATCCACGTTGGGGCTGCCACCGAGACCGAGATGAAGGAGAGAAAGGCACGGGTCGAGGATGCTTTGAACGCCACCCGGGCTGCAGTTGAAGAGGGCATTGTAACCGGTGGAGGTGTAGCCCTGCTAAGATGCCTTGCGGTTTTGGACAAGTTGAAGCTCGAAGGCGAGGCCGCTTTCGGTGTCAATATCGTCAAGCGGACCCTGGAGGAGCCGGTGCGGCAGATTGCCGATAATGCCGGGCATGAGGGCGCGGTGGTGATTGAGCGTCTGAAGAATGAAAAGGGAGCCTTTGGTTTCAACGCTGAGACCGAAAAATATGAGGATCTTGCCAAGGCCGGAGTGATTGATCCCACGAAGGTGGTAAGATTTGCCTTGCAGAACGCTTCCAGTGTGGCCTCACTGCTCCTGACCACCGAGGCCATGGTGGCTGAAAAACCGAAAAAAGAGACACCTCATCCGCCTATGCCTGGTGGCGGCGGTATGGAAGGTATGTATTAATCACTTGCTTTAGCAACCCTGGCCAGCCCTGTTGAGTAGCGGTTCGACGTACTCTACAGGCCGGCCCTTTGAGGTCAGGTTGCGATTCGCTAACGGTAACTTATCAAACTCGAGCATCGAATACCCGTTCCCCGGGTAATACTTATCAAAGATATGAAAAATAGTTACAAGAAAGGAGATATACGACCAATGAACCAACAAGAGCTCGAGTCCGTCGCCCGCACCCTCGTCGCGGCAGGGAAAGGCATCCTGGCCGCTGACGAAAGCTTTCCAACCATCAAAAAACGCTTCGATAGCATTAACCTTGACTCCACTGAGGAGAACCGCCGTTCCTACAGAGAGTTGTTGTTCACCACTCCAGACATTGAGAAGTTCATCAGCGGCGTGATCTTGTTCGATGAAACCATTCGTCAGGCAGCCCAAGACGGAAGGTCATTTTCTGAGGTACTTGCCCAAAACGGCATCATACCCGGCATCAAGGTTGACAAGGGCGCCAAAAACCTAGCCGGATTCTCAGGAGAAAAAATCACAGAAGGCCTTGACGGCCTTCGAGATCGCCTAATTGAGTATCGCGGCCTTGGGGCGCGTTTCACCAAGTGGCGCGCTGTGATCACCATTGGCAAAGACATCCCGACTAGCTACTGCATCCATGCCAACGCGCATGCGCTTGCACGCTACGCCGCTCTGTCTCAGGAGGAGGGATTAGTGCCTATTGTCGAACCTGAGGTACTGATGGATGGGGATCATGACATCGAGCGGTGCGAAGAGGTGACCGCGGCGACGTTGAAAACTGTTTTCTCCGAGTTATTTGAGCATCGAGTGGCGTTTGAGGCCATGTTGCTCAAGCCCAATATGGTACTCTCAGGTAAAGAATGTTCCGAGCAGGCCGACGTCGCGAAGGTAGCCGAATCAACTGTGCGCTGCGTCCGTCGCGTTGTCCCCGCGGCTGTGCCCGGTCTTGTCTTTCTTTCAGGTGGGCAAAGTTCCGAACTGGCCACAGAACATCTAAATGCCATGAACGCTCTAGGCAAGCATCCGTGGGAACTCAGTTTTTCTTATGGAAGAGCACTGCAGGAACATGCGCTCAAGGCGTGGAAAGGAGACGCTGCCAATATTACGGAGGCCCAAAAAGTCTTGTACCACCGGGCCAAGTGCAACGGTGCTGCGCGTTTCGGCAAATATTCGAAGGAGATGGAGGCCGCAGCCACCTAGCGCACCGCCTCTTGCATGTTCTCATCCACAGCATCTACGGAATGCCACCTGGCCGGCGACACATCACGCCTCCATGCCGAGTGCCCAAAGTCGAACGGGCTGCCTTTTACTTTTCGCTTCGAAATTTTCTATTTCCAACCATCAGTAAGATAGTCGCCAAGAAAGTAGCCATACTGCAACTTCTGAGCGATTCACAGTAGCCTTATTGCTACTGCCATTAAAAGCTTCCCTTAACCACACTAGCCGTATTTCCCCCTACCACAAAGGATTTCATGATTATCTCCACAACTATGATGGCTAGAAGACGTATGGCATGGCTGTTGCGATCTAAAAGCATCAGAGGAGAGGAGTGTGGAGGACATTTCTCAAACTAGTTACAGCGAAAAGATGTAGCCTTCACCCAGGAGGTAAGGTCTTGCCTACACCATTTTTTGACTCTTTAGGCACTTGTGTGTTTAAAGGTAATACCGGATCCAAGTGGCATCCAGATTATCGATTGCATCGAGTTCAACAACCGTTTTCGTTAGGGCTGGATTCAGTACTCCGTAAGCGACTGGCCAGGCGAAAGGAAAAAGCGTCGATCACAGATGCTCGCCTGCGGCACCTTGAGGCTATGCGTCAGGCCTTCGAACCTCTTACTGATCTGGAGGCTGATACTTACTTGCAAGTTGAAACAGACCAACCACTCGAACAAAGCCTGCAGTACATTCTTCCTGCAGATTACAAACTGCTGAAGCAACAGGCACATGACACGTAAACATTGAACTGCTTCAAAATGGTCGAAGAATTCTAATGATGTGCCCTCTGCGGAAAAACCAGGGACTAAATGAAAGCAGTTCACACAGGGCCGCTGGGATTACAACCGAAGAAGGCATTGGACTGCAAAACGTGTAGAAGGAGAAGGTATGTTTAAGAAGATTTTGGTTCCTTTGGATGGATCAGAATTGGCAGAGAAGATTTTGCCCCATGTGGAAGATCTTGCCAAAACCCATGGAGCTAAGGTCACCTTGTTGACCGTTGGCCACTATGCAGCTGGCGCAGTAGCATTGGGGGCTCGCCCGGAAGTTATCAAAGAAGGAGCAGCCAATGAAAAGAGGGTTTCGCAGAGGTACCTGAAAAAAAACGCCAGCGCTTTAAAAGAAAAGGGTCTGACGGTGGACTCGATCTATGAAGAGGGTGTGACGGTGGACTGGGTCTATGACGAGGCTATCCCAGGCCAGGCAATCGTGATTTACTCTGAGAAGCACCAATTTGACCTTATCGCCATGTCTACCCATGGGAAAGGGGAGGTTGCCTGGGTGCTCGGTAGCGTGGCCGAAAAAGTCGTCAGCCATGCCACAGTGCCAGTGTTGTTGCTCCGCGTAATGGAAGTTAAACCACCCTTGCTGGGTTTGCGAGAGCAAGCGGGATAGTAGGCAAGATTACCGTTTCAGAGTTGGTATATGTAGCAGACGGCCAAGGGCTGCAAACGGTGGTCACCCTATTAAGGCTTAGAAAGAAATCAGAGAGGGTTACATGTATCGCATTCGTTATCACGGTCGCGGCGGACAGGGCATGAAAACCGCAAGCCGTATTTTGGGAACAGCCTTCTTTCTGGAGGGCTTCGAAGTCCAGGATGCGCCCCGCTATGGTGCAGAGCGTCGGGGTGCGCCGATATTTGCTTATGTACGCGCCTACCGTAAGCCAATTAACGAACGCGGGATCATTCGTCGCCCCGATTTGGTTGTGGTTGCGGATGACAGCCTCGTTTCAATCCCCGCTGCCGGAGTCTTGTCCGGGCTCACGAATTGGAGCGTTCTACTCATCAGTACCAATGAAACACCTGATATCTGGGAAAAAAGACTAAATTTCTCCGGGCAGGTCCTCAAGTTGCCTGCGCCCGCAGAAGTGGAGGACCGTCTCGAACTTCGCTTTGTAGGTTCCTCCTGTACCGGTGCTGCTGCACGCCTCGTAGGCGTGATATCAAGAGATTCACTGGAGCGGGCGGTCCGAAATGAGCTTGTGCAGTTGGGAGAAGGAGTCATCGAAAAGAACCTGGGCAAAGCTCTGGAGGCCTATGATCTCATGGGGGACCATGCCGGAGCCGTGAGAGAAGCAGAGAAGATTCCGGCAGATGGTTACGAGAAGCCCGAATGGGTCGAGCTTCCTTTTGAAAAGGCTCGGATTTCGGCTCCGGCTATTCACGGTGCAGCTACCAGTGTGGAGGTGAAAACAGGCTTGTGGCGAACCATGCGCCCTGTCATTGACTACGGCCAGTGCAATCGATGTTGGTGGGTGTGCAGCACTTTTTGTCCTGATAGTGCCATAAGTGTGGATGAACAAGGCACTCCACATATCGACTACGAGCACTGTAAGGGCTGTATGATCTGCGTGGCGCAATGTCCGTCCCATGCAATCCAGATCATACCGGAGCATGCAGCAAGTGCTCTCAACATGTAGTTGGTTATGTTAGTTCGCCATCTACACTACCAGCACTAAGGAGTACTAAATGCCCTTTGGAGTCATAGATTTGATTCGATCTAAGACCCTAGAGTTTAGAAAGGAGTTGAGAATGAAAGCATCGGATTTGTTACACGCACGAGATGGAAAGCTATTCGTGGAAGAGGCATTTCTAACAATAGCTGTGTGTGCGGCAAAATTAGATGACAAGGCTGGCTTTGACTATACAACCCGTATTGTCACTCTAGCAAAAGCACACCCAGTATTTGCCAATATAACTAAAGACATCGAAAGAAGAGTTTATCTTATTGCTAATGCTCTGACGATCGGAGATTGGGAAGAGTTTATTGATCTAGCGGTTAAGTCCTTACCAACAGAGCTGAAGGAAACTGCTCTTACATGGGCTGCTGATATCGTTCGTGATCAAGAAGTCCGAGTAGAGAAAAAGAGGGATTTTCTTGATAACTTGGCAACAAAACTGTCAATCGATAACAATGTCGCTGCTGAGATAATTGATGTCAGAGCGAGCAGAAACTGAACACTCGCAGGACTAAGATATGAGGCCAGTCATGAAACGGGCGTTGTTGACAGGTAATAAAGCGGCAGCTTGGGGAGCGCGCCTAGCCAACGTGGACTATGTGCCCGCTTTTCCAATAACACCCCAAACGGAGATCATCGAAACCATCGGCAATTGGATCGATAATGGTGAAATGGACTGCAGGATGGTCACCCTGGAATCCGAGCATTCAATGCTCACCGCCGCAGGTGCGGCCGCGGCCACGGGCGTGCGGGTGTTCTCCGCAACCTCCAGCCAGGGACTGCTTTATGCCATGGAGATGCTTTACACCGTCGCGGGCTGGCGGGCGCCCTTCGTCCTGGTGAATGTTTCGCGCGGCCTGGCTGCTCCCATCACCTTGGAACCGGATCACAATGACGTTCTGGCAGCGCGTGACAGTGGTTTTCTGCAAATTCACTGCTCAACCTGCCAGGAAGTGCTGGATAGCACGCTCATCGCCCATCGTTTGGCAGAGGACGAACGCGTGCGATTGCCGGTCATCGTCAACATGGACGGTTTCTATCTTTCTTTTACTCGTGAGCCGGTCCAGATCCCTGACACCAAAATTGTAAATCAGTTTGTTGGTGAGTTCGATCCAGAGAACATTCGTTTCAGTGCAAGCGCTCCGGTCAGCCAGGCTGTTGCAGTCCTTGGTGGCGCACCTTATTCCTATTTCCGCTACGAGACCCACTTAGCGGCTTTGAACGGTCTTGCGGTCTACGATGAAATAACTGAGGAATTCGCCGACACGTTTGGAAGGAGACACGACGCGGTAGAAGCCTATCGAACCGAAGATGCAGAACTCGTTTTTGTGATGATGGGCTCCTTTGCTACCAAGGCTATAGACGCCGTGGATGGGCTGCGAGAGGCAGGATGGGCGGTAGGTGTCCTGCGGCCGCGGTTGTTGAGACCGTTTCCGGCAGATCACTTCCGCCGGGCATTGGCGGGAAAACGGGGTGTTGCCGTGATCGATCAGAATCTGTCCATGGGCAAGGGCGGAGTGCTCCATACGGAGCTTGCCTCAGCACTCTACGCAAGCGCCGAGTGTTCTCCTGTTTTGGTCAGCTTCATCGGAGGACTTGGCGGTCGCGATATTAGCCTCGAGGAATTTTACGAGATGGCATCGGTAGCTCGCAAGGCGATTGAAGAAGGTTGTGCGCCCCCTCCCAGATTGCTTTATACTAGGGAGGAACTCAGGGAGGTAAGGAAGCTGCAGGCAATAGCTAATGTTGAACGAGAAGAGTTAGGGCAAAAAAAGTGAGCGAAACAAAATTTCAACGAAAAAAGGATCTTCCCTCCACCCATTTGTTAGGGACGGGAACGCCGATGTGTGCCGGTTGCGGAGGGCTGGAGGCGATTCACCAGATCTATGATATCCTTGGAGAGAAGACCGTATTCATTAATGCCGCAGGATGTATGACCATGCTTTCGGTTTATCCCTTCACACCCTTCAGAGGTTCATGGCTCTACACGGCGATGGCCTCAGCACCCGCTGGTGCCCAGGGAGTTCGAGATGGACTGGACGTGCTCCTTCACAAACAAAGAATAGAATCCGAAGAAGACTTACAAGTGGTGGTTCTGACCGGAGACGGCTCTGCCTACGGCATGGGGCTTTCCGCCACATCAAGCGCCATCGAGCGAGGCCTGGATTTTCTGTATATCTGCTACGACAACGAAGGGTACGGCAACACAGGTCAGCAGTACTCGGCGGCGACACCTCATGGAGCCAAGACCGCTACCAGCAAAGGCCCTCGTGGGTTTCCTGGTTATAAGAAAGACCTCTTTGCAATCTGGGCAGCTCACCGTCCGGCTTACGTGGCCACGGTAGTCGGGGCCGAACCTTTGGACCTGGCCCGCAAAATCGAGAAGGCCAAATCCTTGAAAGGACCCCGGCTGATTATGGCACTCTCTCCCTGCCCCACGGGTTGGCACTATGACCCTGGGGAATCGGTGGAAATTGGCAAAATGGCAGTAAAGACCGGCGTCTGGCCACTGAAGGAGTATGTTGACGGCAAGGTGGTGCACACCAAGGTCCCACACCAGCGGCGGCCGGTGGAGGAATATTTGAAAAGACAGGGGCGCTTCAGTCACCTGTTCCACCCCCAAAGGAACGAAGCACTTTTAAAAGAGATTCAAGCTAAGGTCGATGGTTATTGGGAGGGGGTCATTTGACCGTATCTGACGCCGTGGCCCAGAAACCCAAATCCCCAGCAGGTTTTTCCCATCGAGCAACCGCGAAGGCTCCCGTCTCAAGTCCCTTCGACTGACCGTTCTTCTCGATTTTTTTGGCCTGTTCAGGGTCATCATGTTTTTGGAAATGTATGGCCGTTTTTACCATACCTTCAACCGGTGAGAGGTTTAGCAACTCGTCCGGTGACCTGAATAAGGCATGTTCAAATACGGAATGACCCTCTTTTGTTTTTGCCTTCCTGCGGGCAGCCCATGGGCTGAGGCTATTCAGGGTTGAAACCACAATACAGCCTCCCGAATTGGTGACCCGGAACAACTCACCGATTGCGGTCGTCGCATCCACAATGAACTCGATAGCAGTTACGGAGACGGTTTTGTCGAAGGCGTTGTCGTCAAAGGGGAGCTTTCTCATATCGCCCCGGACCATATGGAAGAGATGTCCTTCTAGTTTTCTTCCCGCCCGGAGAAGCATAGGTAAAGATAGCTCGAGTCCGACAACCTGTGCTCTTGCGGCAAGTACATCCAGGGTGAAAACACCGGTGCCGCACCCAGCATCCAGTATCCTCTCGCCTTGCTGGGGTCTTAGCATCTCAAGGACAAGTTCGCTTTCATATTTTTTGACAAGCCTCCCAATGGGAGTTTCGAACCATTGATCATACTTCTCAGGCCAATCATCGAAGATCTCTGTCATCTCAACTACCTCTTTCGTGTTGCCTGTTAGATCGCATGATTCTAGGAGGGAGGGTGTACGTGAGAATAGCGTCTGATCTTACGGCGCCCACGCGCATAAAGGGCGTGCAGAACGTTTACTTGTTTCCACAAGAACCCTCAGCTTCCCGTACTTCTCAAGTGATACAGGCTTGTAAGACTTGTTATAGAGTAATGATGCTGGATGGGGGAGAGGGTAGAGTCTCTTGTGCTGTGCCTCAAAAAGCTTGCCATAAAGACCTGAAAACTCAGCCCTGCTCTCCGGTATGGCGATATTGTACTTCTTCAAGACATACCTGGTGGAATAGTAACCGAGCGGGACCAACACTTTGGGGTCAATCAGGGCAATCTCCTTTTCAAGAAAGCTGCTGCAGGCCTCGATTTCATCCCGTTTCGGCCTTCTGTTTTTTGGCAGCTGGCACTTTATCAGGTTGGTCATGTAAATCTCATCTCTTTGGATCCCTGCTTCATCTAGGAGTTCATCAAAAACTTTACCTGAAGGGCCAATAAACATTCTTCCTTCACGATCCTCGTTGTCGCCTGGAGCCTGGGCGATAAGCATGAGTGGAGCATGAAGATTCCCTTCACCGCAAAGAACGTTTGTCCTGGTTAGATACAGCCTGCATCTTTTGCACTTTTTTATTACTGCGTTCAACTCAGCAAACGTTATCTGTTTGTGGTCCATTCTCACCTTTGGGTTTCGTGTATTTCACCAAGCAATAGCCATAACTCGACGGCCTGCGGGCTGTCTAGCAATATCTCTCAGATTCCTACACCATCCATCTTGGCCTTACATTTGGGGCATCGCCCATCCACCATTTCATTCCTCTTGATGTAGTAACCTCTTCGCTCTATCAAAAGTTCTCCACAGTTAGAGCAATAGGTACTTTCCCCGCCTTCTCCGGGGATATTTCCTTCATAGACGTATCTTAACCCACCACTTAAGCCGATGTCTCTGGCCTTCCTGAGGGATTCTACTGGTGTGGGAGGAACATCAAGAAGTTTGTAGGCTGGGTAAAATGCAGTAATATGCCAGGGGATCTCGTCACCGACTCTTTTAATAAACTCGGCTATTTCCTTGAGTTGAATTTCATCATCATTATAGCCGGGGATGATCAATGTTGTTACTTCAACCCATACTCCGAGCTCCTTATAAAGCCTGATGTTGTCAAGGACTGGCTGAAGCTTCGCACCACATACTTCATGGTAGAAATCTTCGTCAAAACTTTTTAAGTCCACATTTGCTGCATCAAGGAAGGGAGCGATTTCTTTTATTGCCTCTGCACTGGTGTAGCCATTGGTCACAAATACATTCTTTATTTCCTGCTCATGTGCAAGCTTTGCAGTATCATAAGCGTATTCAAAAAAGATGGTCGGTTCGGTGTAGGTGTAGGCAATGTTCTTGCACCCCAATCCCTTTGCTTCCGAAACAATCCTCTCTGGTGCGAGCTTATCACCAATGATTTTCCCACCCTTGCCCTTTGACATCTGGGAAATCTCCCAGTTTTGACAATGAAGGCAGTGGAAATTGCATCCGACTGTAGCAAGAGAATATGAGGAAGTTCCAGGATAGAAATTAAATAAAGGTTTCTTTTCAATAGGGTCAACACCTACGCTCACTGATTTGCCATAGACTAGTGAGTACAGTTTGCCGTTATGATTTTCTCGAACTCCACAAATGCCCCTGCCATCCTCTTTTATCACGCAATGGTGATTGCAAAGATGGCACCTGACTTTCCCATTAATGTTTTCATAAAACATTGCTTCTTTCATTTTTCTCATCTCTTGATCTTCTTCCACTGAATTCTATAATCCTTCCCACTCCTACAGCCATATAGTGAACACCATAGTCTTTCTTGAACATTTGCCTTGCCAAATCTCCTGAACAATGACAGGGGCCGACATATTGCACCCCTAGTGTTCTGAAGCTAAGAATTATCTTTTCCAAGTCTCCCTTGCTCGTTCCTCCTAAATGGAAACCTCCCATCGCTAACAAAATATCATCTTTGATCAAATCCTTGGCCCGCTTTAGAATTCCAACGATACCTGGATGAGCACATCCAGTTATCACAATGATTCCTTGAGTCGTATGGACAATCAACGATTGCTCTTTTATCGCTTCGCCAAGTTCACCTGTCGTATATACTCCGTCACATATCCTACTGGCATCATGCACTTCAACTATCTTTATTCCTGAGCTTCTTAGATTTTCCTTAAATCCTCTTGGAAATGACATTGGCAAGTAAACAGAAACCTTTTTATTCTCTTCAAGGAACTTTTCCAACCCACCAACATGGTCTCCATGGATGTGGGAAAGTACTATTATGTCTATTTTTTCAGGATTAATATCTAGTCCCTCCATGTTTGCTAATAGTATCGATCCATTTCCACCCGTATCAAAAAGAATAGTTTTCTGCGCCCCCCTATAAGACAGGAAAACCCCCAGGCAGTTATTAATCCTTCAGTATGTGGGTTATTGTCGTAAGTAATTATGATTGATATCTTGAAAATCGGTATTGTATATGCAGATTCGAATACTTTATTTCCAGTCCAACTTTTATCAACTAGATGTGATCTCACGAAAGTGTTTACCTCGAACAATGCGATATAAAAAATCCATAATAAGAGAAAAAACAATAAGTCGAACTTTTTCATTTTTGCCTGCTTTTAATGAAACTCCCCGAAGCAAGCTGCACGGCATCAATTGTGATCCCCGACTTGCCTGCCCCGGACTCCGATCGGGGACCGGGGATCCGGTTCTTTTTCTTTCCGGATTTCCGCTCCCCGATCGGAGTCGGGGACAAGCTTCGCGGGAATGACAAACAGAAGGTTTCTTTTGGGTCTGGTAGCCAGTATGTTACCCAACCTGACCTTTGGCCCTTCCTCACTGAGATCTACTCATGTTGAAAAGGGCTTCCCAACTCAGCAAAAGAAAAATTATGAAAAACCCTGTGACCGTTGTAATCTAACACCCTGAGGTCGTCGGTCTGTTTAACGTCTTTCATGACCACATCAAAATGCTGTCCATATTTTCTCTTGGTCAGATCAACTGAGACCTCATAGGCAATGAACTTGTCCAGTCCTTTAGCTTCTAACTTCTCAATGAACTTGGGATCTCCTAAAGACCCGTAGGTGGTCAAAACCAATATCGGTCCACTCCCGGTAAAAACCACTGCCGCTTTCATAATATCCTCCTGTCTCATGGAGTTCTCTTGTTGAGTTCGCTTGCTTTCCTCCATCACGGCACTATCCACACTGCAAGTCCCTCTGCCCGGCTCAACACTTTGTTTGTCACCCGGCCCATCAGGAATTCATGCACCTTGGATAATCCTCTTCGCCCCATGACAATGAGGACATACTCCCTTGCACAATTAGGATCCATACACCAACCCCGGCAGTTGCAGACACCTCCGCTGTAAATATCGTCTAACTAGCCCGGAAGAGCAGTAATAACTGTTGGGGTTCTCACCATGTCGTGAAGACTTCTCTTGGCGCTCTTGTAACGCTCAAAGTAAATCTGAGCGATTTTGAGCATCAGCTGATATCCCACAGCTGGATCCTGCTCGCACAGCTCAAACAGCTTGTCGGCGTCTATTGCCATCACCTCAGTGTCTTCCAAGCATACGGCTGTCAGCGTATACTCTTGAGGTTTCATAAACGAGGCGGCACCAAACAACCCTCCAGGCTCACGCGTCTCAAAGGCAATGCCAACCTCATCTCCCGGATCAATCCTGCGAAGGCTCACCAGACCCTTGTTCACCACAAACAGGTGTTTAGCACCGTTACCGCGTCCATAGACATGCGAGTGTTTCTTGAAGCTTTTCTTCTCGGTAATTTCGGCGATTTCCTCCAACTGTTTCTCTGCAAGCGTGCCGAATAGTTCCAGTTTTTTCAAATCACTCACTTCAACCATGATACTCCCCCCTTCTCTGAAGGCTCTCTCCGAAGAGATGTGGGAGCTGATGGCGTGGCGATATCCCTGACAAGAAAGGGAGATTTATACCCACCTCTTGAACCCATCCAATCAGCTCCCCTTTTGAGATGCGAGTTTCTTTGACCCTGGTTTTTTCATAACTCCTCTTCCGGCTCAAGTATCGCGTGACACTTATCGCATTCTGGTGCATCGACCATTTTTCTCGGTGGGAGTTCCCTTTCCCTTCCAGCATGGATCTCGAAATCTACAACTTCCTGATAGCACGCATCACACAAAGCCTGTTTTTTAAACACAAATGCCTTTGCCATGGTTCCCCCTCCTTTCCAAACTTATAGTTATCACTAATAAAGCTCGCACGAATGCTTGAGGTCCGAGCCCATTTTCAACCTTTCTCTATTCTCCTCCTTCATACTTGAAGGACAGACTTACCCTGGTTCGATAGGCGGCAATCTTCCCATTTTCAATTCTCATGTCCAACTTTGTGACCTCGGCGATTCTCAAGTCCCTCAAACTCTTGCTCGCTGTCTCCACTGCGTTTCTTGCGGCCTCTTCCCATGAGACTTCACTGGTCCCTACCACTTCAACGATTTTGTAGACACTTACAGGCATGACCCCCTCCTTTCACCTTCCTCAAGGTATCTAGATGCTATTTCTGTCCTCGTCACCTTATGTTCATTCACTACGCTCGTAAGAAATGGCAACTATTGTGCCACTAGGTCTTTTCTGTTTTAAGATAATGATATTCTTTGATTTATTTGTGGCATCAGAACGATGCCACCGAAAAAGAGCGGAGATTTTGGGGAATCATAGCGGGTCAAAAGATATATTATTTAATTATATTAATTGATTAAGAGCATTGCATTTTTGCAACCATCTAGAAGCTTGCGCACTCAAGGCGCAATCTTCCTGAAAACGATAAATCTTGTCCTGCATTTAGATGACGGAGATCTCGGCCGGGTGGCCATTCTAGTACTGCTGCAGAATTGCAGATTTCCTCAACTCACATCTTTCGGAAAGGTGGCAAGCTGTAAATATTCTTTGTTTTGATTTAGTAAGGAAGAGAGCCGCCTGCGAGAGTAGCCATCCTGCAACCCTGAGGGCCTTCATAGTACCTATATCGCTACTTTTTTTTTGTGGTCACCTTTTCGGGTGATGAACCTCAATCCTGCATTCTACCAAGAGATCTATGGAAATCTCGTAACAGATATTAACTAGGACAAGGGTGGCACAGCTGTTGCGAATCTTGCCTGTGAGAAAAAACGTTATAGGGTTTGTTCCCCGAACATCTTTGGCAAGAAACAGCAGGCTTCATAAGAAATCTAGTTCTTAGCCTGAGCGTAACCGTGAGATCAGAAGAGGCGTAGGGCCAAAGGGAGAAACAAGAGATGACTCAGTCTAGGCAGATCAGGAAAGAGATCATGGAAATGGTCACTGCCGCCGAGAATCAGCGTCAAAGACCATACTCGCTGGTGAGGATTGTGTCTAGTGATTTGGGGGTTCCCATCTTCAGGGTCAAGAAGGTCCTGGAGGATCTCCTCAAAGAGCGAAAACTGCTTTTCACCTATCGTGACCCCTGCTCATTTGTTGAGATACCATTGAATGAACTGTCCCGCGGATCTCATACCATGAAGGTGGTGGTAAACGACAAGGGGAACCCCTGGATCTGCGACCATGAAGTGGATCCCTCCAGAGACCTTGCTGAGCAGGGATGTTGGCAGCTCCGTGAGGAGGACACTACCCCAGACGATTAAGAGCAGGTTTGGGTCCCATTGCTCTGGGCAAAAAAGGTAGCGCGGCTGAGACCCTGGTCCCATGGGGCAAATCAGTTGACAAGCTTTGCCTAACTGAGCTACAAAAAACTACCTTATTAAAAAATATAGCATGTAGCCATAAACTTCTCTAGGCTCAAGACGGCTGGAATCCAATCAGGAATCATTCGATCTGTTCACTCTTCATAGGACTACCCGAAAAACATAGATGCATCCCTTGCGAAGATGTGAGTGAAGACGTCCAATGCCCTCACCTTCCGTCTTCGGGTGATTGAAAGCAAATGGAAATCCTGACTATTTTCAAGCATGCCTTGATGATCACTGTCTTCGTATTTGTAATGATGCTCTTGGTTGATTTTATTGAGACGGTGAGCAAAGGGCGGATGTCAAAGCTGATGCAAGGAAGCCAATGGCGGCAATACTCTCTGGCCTCCTTTCTCGGCTCCACGCCGGGCTGCCTTGGCGCCTTTATGAACGTCAGTCTCTATGTCCACGGAGTAATCACCTTTGGCGCTATTGTGGGTGGAATGATAGCTACCTCAGGAGACGAGGCTTTTGTGATGCTTGCCCAGTTTCCGGGTGCCGCCTTGGCCCTTTTCAGCCTCCTTTTTGTTGCGGGAATTTTCTTTGGTTGGCTAAGCGATAAGATCATCCAGGCAGCGAACATTGTGCCCTGCGAAGCCTGTCGGGATGCGCATTGTGACCACTGCCTTCCTGAGACAGATAATCCGGTGACCATTGGCGACATCTTCAGGACCGGCGATTTGCTGGTAAACCTTCAATCACTATCTTTCGCCCGTTTTCTTCTCCTCACTCTCCTCAGTTCACTTCTGCTCCTATTCGCCTTGGGAATACTGGGTCCAGCCACGTGGGACTGGAAGCGGATTACCTTCATATCCCTTTCGCTCTGTGCGCTTTACATTGCTCTGGCTTCTTCTGAACATTACCTCCACGAGCACATTTGGGACCACATCATCAAAAAGCACCTTTTCCGTGTTTTTCTCTGGAGCTTTGGCGCCCTGTTTCTTGTGCATTGGGGGATGGCTTTTTGGAACTTGGAGGCATTTGTTCAGCAAAACCTGGTGTGGGTGCTGGTTATAGGTGCGCTGATGGGAATCATTCCAGAGTCCGGTCCGCACTTGATATTTGTGATGATGTATGCTCAGGGGCTAATACCATTCTCCGTTCTTTTCACCACATCTTTCGTCCAGGATGGGCACGGCATGCTTCCTTTGCTTTCCTATAGCATCAAGGATTCTGTACTCATCAAGATTTTCAACCTTGTCTTTGGCTTGGCGGTGGGAGGGGCTCTTTATGCTTTGGGGCTGTAAAAGGCGGAAATGTGGCAACTGTGGCTACCTCATTACTGCTAGGAGCCTAAAACAGTCCGGTGCTAGGGAGATAGAATCAACCGAAGAGAAATCACAAGGGAGATAAGGATGGTTGAGATCAAACGCATTTTGTATCCCACCGATCTTTTGGGATACTCCTACCACGT
Source organism: uncultured Syntrophobacterales bacterium (assembly GCA_965603145.1). Classification (GTDB taxonomy): domain Bacteria; phylum Desulfobacterota; class Syntrophobacteria; order BM002; family BM002; genus BM002. The sequence continues at coordinate 5,847 of CBFDBW010000010.1, read as the reverse complement.
GTTGCCCTACGTCCTTTTGATGTCGGAGAAACATGATGCCGAAGTTTACCTGCTCTATGTTGCTCGAGACTTACACCACTACACCGGGTTCCAAGTTCCGCACACGTCCATCTCTGCCTTCATGAAGGAGGCCTTGGAAGGGGCAGAGAAATTGATGGACAGGATCTGTGACCAGCACCTCCAGGGTTGCCCCAATTTCAGGCGAAAAGTGGTAGTGGGCGACCCGGGCCATGAAATTGTCAAGACAGTTGAGAGTGAAGAGATCGACCTGGTTATCATGGGCTCCCACGGCCGCAAGGGACCGAAACACACCCTGTTTGGCAGCGTAGCGGAATATGTTGTCAAGCATTCTCCTATGCCTGTCTTGGTCGTTAATCCTCACAGAGTTAAAGAGCGGCAGTATAAATAGCGACTGTTCAATAATACAGGTTTGGTAGAGGGCTGATGTTACCGTTCGCTTGAGCAGAATGATGATTCCCCCCTCCCCGGTCTGAACCTGGTACATAGGTAACCATGTCCGTGGTTGCACGGGGAGGGGGAAGTGGGGGTAACTAGATCGTGCAATCAGGAGGTTTACGGTGTGAAAGTATTCGGGCCGGTTCCATCAAGAAGATTGGGACGCAGCATGGGGATCAATAATATCCCACCCAAATTGTGCACCTATAGCTGCGTGTATTGTCAATTGGGCCGCACCCGTCGAATGGAGGTCAGGCGAGCTCCTTTCTATGAACCAAGGGAAATCTTACAGGAAACGGAAAAGAAGATAGCAAAGACCAGGAAAATTGGACTTAGCGTTGATTATTTGACCTTTGTAGCTGACGGCGAGCCCACCCTCGACGTCAATCTCGGTCGAGAGATCGAGATGTTCCAGCCTCTGGGGATCAAGGTTGCGGTGATTACCAACGGTTCTTTGATCTCGCTCGAGGACGTGAGAGAGGACCTCGCCAAAGCCGACTGGGTTTCCCTGAAAGTAGATTGCACTCAGGAAGATCTTTGGCGCAGGATAAACAGGCCCAAGCAAACCTTGCAATTGCAGGCAATTTTAAACGGCATGCTTGAGTTTGGTAGGGCTTTCAAAGGAGAGCTGGTAACAGAGACCATGCTTGTTCGTGGTGTTAACAATAACAGGGATTGTCTTCAAGAGGTTGCTGAGTTCCTAGAGAGGTTGCAACCGGCCAAGGCCTATGTGTCCATTCCCACCAGACCACCGGCAGAAAAGTGGGTAGAGCCCCCTGATGAAGAGGGTGTCAACGAGGCCTACCAGATCTTCACTGAGCACCTCGATAACGTGGAGTGCCTAACAGGTTATGAGACCACTGATTTCTCGCCAACAGGGGATCCCTCCGAAGACATCTTGAGCATAACCGCGGTGCATCCCATGCTTGAGGAGGCTGTGAAGGCGTTTCTCCTTCAGGCAAAGGCTGATTGGTCTATGATCGAGCGCTTAATAAACCAGGGTCAGCTCATTGAACTAAATTACCAGGGCAAAAGGTTCTACATGAGAAGGCTTCCTACGAAATAGAGCTGGTAATGGGATAAACAAGGACCCGGCCTTGCGCTGCCCAAAAGGAAACGGCTCAAGGCTTAAGGCACAGGGCACAGGGCAAAAACAATAAAAGAAAACTTTTTCTCTCTTTATGCCTCATGACGCAAAGCGCTACGCGCAGAGCGCAAAGCGAAAAACTTTCAATGTCACGACTCCCTGGATTTGTACGCTATGCTCTATGCGCTATGCTCTGTGCGATTTGACCTGGCCCTAAAGACCAGTTTTTCGATGTTGAATAAGCGTAAATCAGGATGGTCTTTACAGCCTGTAAAAAAATCTGACATGGCTCCCATTTTGGACCACAATCGGAGTCCCGCTCCCATCCAAACTTTTCCGTGATATCAATCAGTTGAACACATTTTATCTCTCTCGCCTTTCTGGCACGTCCCTTGCCTTACTTTTCATTGAACTTGTGCGAAAGATCTCATCTGACAAATCTGGAAATGAGTTTAGGATGGAAACAGCAGAGAAGCATTCTGACCTACCCTTCTATAAGTTTGTCATTCAGTCCCTGCCGGTGGCAGTAGTTACGGTGAACTCTGAATTGAAGGTCACTGGTTTCAACCCATGGGCAGAGGGATTGACCGGTTATTCAGCAGAAGAGGCAGTGGGCCGCTATTGTGGCGAAATCTTACGAGGAGGTATGTGTCATAGTGAATGTCCGCTAAGGCGAGTTCTCAAGAATCAACATCGGATTGTCCAAATTGACACCACGGTCCGGAGCAAGTGGGGCGAGACCATTCCAGTCAGGATGAGCACCTCTGCCCTATTGGATGAACATGGTAAACTCATTGGCGGTTTGGAGGCCTTTCAGGATATCAGCCGATTGAAAGCGCTGGAAAGGGAAAAGGGTAATCTCATCTCCATGTTTGCCCACGACATGAAATCTCCTCTTGTCGCCATTCAAGGATTTGCGGGCCGACTCCTGGTTAGAAGCCCTGACTTGGGTGAAGAAAAGCGAGATAAATATATTGAGATTATCAGAGAAGAAGCGGGCAAACTGGAGTTTTTAGTCGATGATTTTCTTGAACTTTCCCGTCTGCAAACTGGTAAGCTGAAGCTGAACTTCTCCGCCACATCCCTGGATAAGCAATTGCTGGAGCTTTTTGAAGCCTATCAGCCTAGAGCCGCACAAGCTGGAATCGAGCTCAGGCTCGAGAAGAAGGAAGCCTTGCCCATAATTGAAGCCGATGCCGACCGTCTGCGCCGGGTCTTCACCAATCTGCTGGATAACGCTCTCAAATTCGCCAAAAAAAGAGGGACCGTCACCATTGCCACCGAGCAGACTGACCGGGATGTCAGGATCAAGATAATGGACGAGGGAATAGGCATAGATGAGGGAGAGCTTCTTTATGTATTTGACCCTTTTCATCGAGGGAGAGATGTAGACGATAGGCAGGGGTTTGGTCTGGGTCTTGCCGCGGTAAAGACCATTGTGGAGGGTCATAAAGGAAGGGTGATTGTGGAAAGTGAGTTGGGTAAGGGTTCGGTTTTCACCGTGATTTTGCCAAAGAGCAGGATTAACGAGACGTTTTAGAAGCTTAGGGTATCGTTTTCTATTCAGCACCGGCACGGGTTAGACAGGGCTGCCGCAACCTGGCAATCGACAAGAGGATTCAGACTGACGTCGACGCTGACAACAATGAAGAATACCAGAATCCGCATCATTCTCGTGGGCCAGTGACGTGACCATAAAGACGCAAGCAAGACACAACGACAAAAAGAAGCTAGAGCCTGCATGCCTCAATATCGCCCTGGTAGGAGGGAATTCAGCTGGCAAGGCGCTCATCAAGTTTCTTGAGACCCACAGCCTGCGCCACTTTCGCGTTCGCATTGTCGGGGTGAGTGACCTGCGTGCAGACGCTCCTGGTCTAGTCTATGCGCGCAATAAGGGAATTTACACAACCCGAGACTACCGGGACTTCTTCGCCCTCGAGGATCTGCACTTACTCATTGAGATCACCGGGCGGGACAAGGTTTTAGAAGAAATCATCAGAACCAAGCCCAAGCATGTCAAAGTGATTGATCATCTCAGCGCCAGGCTTTTCTGGGACCTCATCGAAGTGCAAGAAGAGAAGATAAGCTGTGAAAGAAGATTGGCACATTCAAGCCGATTGGCGACCGTAGGACGCATGGCCTCCTACCTGGCCCATGAAATTCGCAACCCCCTGGTTTCCATCGGCGGCTTTGCCACCACTATCCAGAATTCATCCGAGTTGCCTGAGATGCTGAAACCTAAAGCGCAGATCATTATAGACGAAGTCAGGCGCCTCGAAGCTGTGCTCAGAAGCATGCGGGATTTCGTCCGTCCCCTGAAACAGCATAAGACCAGATACAACTTCAACAAGGTGGTACAACGAGCACACAGCACCCTGGAGCCAGAATTTAAAGCCAGTGCTTTAGAATTCGTCATGGATCTCGACAGTGAGATGCCGGATTGTCTCTTTGATGTAGATCTTATGCTAGAGGCGTTGGTCACCATTATCAGGAGGCTAATGGAATTCATGGAACCACCCCAAAGACTTTCACTGAAAACCGAGGTGTGCTGGGACACTATTGGTATTTACATCCAGGGAAATGGCGGCTGGATCCCGCCAGATGTTTTAGAGAACATGTTCAACCCTTTCGCAACCCAGCACAAGGGCGACACTGGCCTGGACATGGCGATGGGCAAGAAAATCATCGAAGATCACGGCGGCGAGATTAGGATAATCAGCGAAAAAGACACGGGGACCACCGTGATCATTGAACTGCCCATTGAAGCGGCCTGGTAAACGCAGATGGTTTTGAAGGTCTAACCCGGATATTTCATGAATTGCTGTCGCGAAACCGCGAAGATGGGCGTGCTATCGGGCAACCGTCCCGCGCCACCGCGGGATTGGTTCCGAGGCGTACCTGAACGGTACGTCGCAGGGGCCGACACCCGAGGACGCCAGGAAGGACGACCATATCCGTGGTTGCAGCAAGTAATTCATTAAATATCCGGGTTAAAGGAGCAAACCATGCAGGTAACAGACAAACGGATACATCAGGTGAAAATTGGGGAAGAATTTTGCCGTAATCGCTGCTGGATCCTCAAGGGATTTTCTGGCTTGCTACCGCAGGAAATTATAATAAAGAGCTAGAAAATTACTCGCACTCCGCCCAGATCCCTGATTGAAAAGGCGTGCTTCTCCTCAGGGGCGCCGATAAATATATTGTTGGTGGGGACTCCGAATTCTTTGGAAACGGCTTCGATAATCTCTGGGCCAAATCTACCCTCGCGCGCTACGAGCCTCACTTTCAGCGTGGGAAAAATCTCCTCTAATGCCTCCAGACTATGCTTGATTTCTTCCTCGTCACTTTGCCCTGGATTCGGGTAAAGATGGAAGACCACCACCGACCGGCTTGACTCGTTATTGACGATGTAGTTGAAGGCCACATGCAAGCGCCGCAAGCCCCCGCCCCGAGCAAACAGTACCACTCGCTGTTCTGTCAGTGAGGTTATCATATCTATTATAATAGTGCGCCAGATCAGAAACTTGCCCATGAGGTTATTCAATAACTGCAAGATGGTTTTATAGATCGGAATGCGAAGATACATGAGCACAACCAGAAGCACCGTGGGGATAAAATACTGCATGAAGTAGAGCAAATTTTTGTGATCGATAATAGCGTTACCCACCATGCCCAAACTCGTGGCTACAATGGCAATGATTATGGTTATCCACCCCGCACGATAGGTTCGCTTCAGTTCCTTGCGTCGCGTCTTCAGCAGGATATTGCCTAAGCCAAAAAGGGTCATGACACCCAGAAAAGAGATGGTGTAGACTCCGGCCAGGGAGAGCAAGCTTCCCTTAGTAACCAAAAGGATGGAAGAGCAGAGCAGAAAGAAAGTGATAATGATACGGTGGCTCGTATTTCTGCGGCTTTTTTTCAAGAAAAACTGGGGCAGAACTTGATCCAATGCCATCCTATGTACAAGCCCGGTTACTCCCACATAGCTCGTCAGCACCGCACCTGAGAGCACGAGGGTGGCATCTAGGACGATAATCACCTTGAATGTTTGCCCAGCCATCAGGTGGGCCATTTCCGACAGTAAATAGTCCTTGTGCCCGACAATCTCGGCTAAAGGCAGAAGATTGAGAGAAAGGATGGAAACAAGTGGGTTAAATATGGCCACGGCTATGAGCATGTTACGCAGGGTCTTACGAAAGACGCCAACATCTTGTTCCTCAACAAAGTTGGCCGAACTCTCGAAACCGCTTATGCCCAACAGAGCTGCTGAAAACCCTAAAGAGATGGCAATGAGCAGATCTTTG
>CBFDBW010000009.1:0-23476 GCA_965603145.1 uncultured Syntrophobacterales bacterium | reverse complement strand
TGCCGTTTATTCTGCTTGGTTGTGCTCTGATGCCGGCCAAGAAGGAGGTTGCTGTAGAAGCTCCGCCCAGCGCTGAGGAGAAGCAGGCACTCCAAAAGCTGGCAAAGGCAGAGTCAGCCTTGCAGGAGGGTAACTTAGAAGAGGCAGCCCAGCAGTATCGTCAACTCGTTATGGCCTTTCCGCGAAGTCCGCAAGCGGCGAAGGCACTGCTGCGACAGGGCGAAATAGACTTTCGTTTGGAGCGTTACGAAGAGGCTGCTTCGGTTTTTCAACAAGTGATTAACGAGTTTCCGGTAAGGCCGGAGGGAGATGCGGCCCGTCTATGGCTGCTTCGCTGCTATCTCAGATTGGAACGTTTCAATGATGCGGTGGAGACCGGGAGATCACTCGCAACATATTTGCCCGAAAGATCTCAACGGGGTGAGGCTGCCGAAGTTGTGGCTGAAGCCCAGGAGGCAGAAGGCAATTACACTGAGGCAGTGAGGTGGTATGTTAAAGCGTACGAGCTCGCCGAAGAGGAGAAACATGCAGAACTGGCTACAAAGGTAGATGGTGCTCTGGAGAGCCTTGAGCGGGATCTGGTACTTGCCCTACTTGCAGAGTATCCAGATGGTTTTCCCAACTTCCAGTTGCAGACACGCATGGTGGAGATCGATATGGAGGACGGAAGATTGGGTATAGCTCTGCAACAGCTCGAAGTTCTCTTAGAGGAGCAGCCGCTCCATCCACTGGCAGAGACCTGGAAAGCGATGTCAGAAAGGGTGGAGGAGTGGCTCAAGGTTGAGATGACTACAGTGGGTTGCGTCCTGCCTCTTAGTGGTCGCTATCAGGCCTATGGTGATAGGGTGCTTCGGGGATTAGTGATGGCAGCCCAAGACCTCCGAAGCATGGTTCCTGGAGCTCGGGACATCCAACTGGTTATCAGGGACAGTGGGGTCGATCCAGATCTAGCTGTAGCAGCAGTGCGTGACCTTGTTCTGGACCACAGGGTCGCTGCCATTATTGGACCTTTGAGCCGAGTAGCGGCGGAGGCGGCTGCCAAGGAGGCAGAAAAACTCTGGGTTCCCATAATCACTCTCAGCCAAAAAGAGGGAGTCAGCGAGATTGGTGGCTACGTGTTTCGTAATTCTCTCAGCAATGAGCAGCAGGCAAGGGCATTGGTGGAGTACGCGGTACTTGGACTCGGCTACAGACGTTTTGCTATTCTCTACCCCAACGATAATTACGGCACCAGACTCGTACAGTTGTTTTGGGACCAAGTGGATCGGCTGGGAGGGGAGATTCGAGGAGTGGAAGCCTATGAACCATCCCAAACAGATTTTGCAGATCAGATTAAAAAACTCGTTGGGCTTTACTACCCTCGCCCTGAAAGCGAGATTCCCGACCAAGCCAAGGAAGGTGCGGCTGCAGCGAACCGGGCAGAAGGAAGTACTGAACCATTAGAAGAAGAACTGCTGCCGATTATGGATTTCGAGGCGATCTTTATTCCCGATGGCTATAACCAAGTTGGTCTCATTGCACCCCAGCTGGCATATCATGATGTCACGGGGATTAAGCTGTTGGGAACCAACCTCTGGAACTCACCCAAACTTGTGGAGATGGCAGCCCCTTATCTGCAAGATTCTGTTTTTGTGGATGGCTTTTTCACTGAGAGCAATCTGCCCTTGACCAGTCAATTCGTTGCTCGCTATCAAGAATCCTTTGGCGACAAGCCAGGGTACCTCGAGGCTCAGGCCTATGATACGATGCGATTGCTTGTAGATGGTCTCCATCAACCAGGGGTAACATCTCGGCAATTACTTCGTAATGCTCTTTTGGGAATACAAGCTTTGTCTGGAGTGGCGGGGGTAGCATCAGTTGGTCCAGATGGAGAGGTGCATAAACCGCCTTTTTTAATCACCATCCACAGGAGACGAATGGAAGAAATCCAGGTGGACTATGGGGTACTGCGCCAGCGACAAAAGTCATTGGAGTTCTTCACTGAAGAGCAGAGATCTCACTTACCAATGAAATCTTCGCCTCCCCCGGAAGCGGACCTATCAACAGCAAACCAGTGATCGGTTGGCAGCGGGTACCTTTGGAATTGAGGATTGAGTAAGCAGCCAATTGTTCCACTATAATCCCTAAATCCCAGGATTCATAAATTGATCAGAGAGCGCTATTGATGAAAATTACGGTTGCAGAGGTAGAGCACGTGGCAAGACTCGCTCGCCTAGAGGTTAGCACTGAGGAAAAGCAGAACCTCACAGAGCAGTTGAACGAGATTTTGCTCTATATGGAAAAGCTCAACGAGTTGGATACCACTGGGGTTGTTCCCACCTCACATGTCGTCGATCTTCACAACGCTTTCAGGGAGGATATTGTTGAAGAGTCTATGCCTCGAACAGAGACTCTGAAAAACGCTCCGGAGGACAATGATGCTGAATTTGTGGTGCCGAGGGTAATCTAACCCGGAGGCGGGCGTTTTACGCGGAAGCCACCAAGCATTTCCACTGAATATGCTTAAGATCATAATAATAATAGATTAATTTTACTTTATTGAGAAATAACTTCAAATAAATTGTTGAAAGATTTAAGGTCTGAGTTGGACCTTTGGAAAGACCAATCATGAAGCTATATGATTTGACCATACATGAACTACGCAGGCTATTGGATCAGGGAGAGACTACCGCGGTAGAAGTGACAGGTACCATCTATGAACGAATTAGGATGTTGGAGCCCAGGGTTGCCGCCTATCTCTCCCTTGCTGAAGAGAGAGCAATGGAGGAGGCAAGAAGCTGGGATAAACAGGGCTATGGTGATACCACAAAACCCCTTGCTGGCGTGCCATTGGCCGTGAAGGATGTTATCTGTACCAAGGGGATTCGAACAACCTGTGGTTCTCATATCCTGGCTAATTTTGTGCCGCCTTACGATGCCACTGTTGCTCTGAAGCTTAAAGAGGCCGGCGGTATCCTCCTGGGCAAGACGAACATGGACGAGTTTGCCATGGGATCCTCCAATGAGAATTCGGCTTTTCGACCGACACGAAACCCTTGGAATCTCGACCGTATACCGGGTGGTTCCAGCGGCGGCTCAGCAGCTGCTGTAGCGGCAGATGAGTGTATCGCTGCTGTCGGTTCGGATACTGGAGGGTCAATACGCCAACCTGCATCACATTGTGGAGTGGTAGGGTTCAAGCCTACTTATGGGCGTGTGTCTCGATACGGTCTCGTGGCGTTCGCCTCTTCCCTCGATCAAATCGGTCCCATTACCAAAGATGTCACAGACGCTGCTTTGCTGCTCAATGTAATCGCAGGGCACGACCAGCGAGATTCAACTTCGGTGCCCAGGGAGGTTCCGGATTACAGGGAGAATCTCCTGGAGGGTTTGGCAGGCGTCACGGTGGGAATTCCCCGGGAATACTTTGTGGAGGGGTTGGTCCCGGAGGTGGAACGGGCTGTACGGCAGGCAATTAAGATCCTTGAGAGTCTGGGGGCACGAGCCATCGAAGTCTCACTTCCTCATACTGAATATGGTGTAGCTGCCTACTACATAATTGCTCCTGCGGAGGCCAGTTCCAATCTGGCGCGCTACGATGGCGTCAAGTACGGCTATCGAGACCGGGAAGGCAAGACCCTCATGGAGATGTATCGAAAAAGTAGATCCAAGGGTTTTGGCCCTGAAGTGAAGAGAAGGATCATGCTCGGGACCTATGTGCTATCAGCGGGGTATTATGACGCCTATTACAGGAAGGCCTTGCAAGTGCGCACCTTGATCCGCGAGGATTTCCTCAAAGTTTTCGAAGAATGCCAGGCATTAATTACCCCGGTGGCGCCAACAGCGGCATTCCCTTTAGGGGAGAAGGTGGATGACCCTTTGCAAATGTACCTTTCCGATGTCTTCACCCTGCCGGCCAGCCTGGCCGGCATTCCAGGCATGTCCATACCGTGCGGCTTCACTGGTCAAGGCTTACCCATCGGGCTGCAGATCCTGGCGCCTCATTTTGAGGAAGGGTTGGCCCTCCGAGTAGCTTATAATTTCGAAAAGAATACTGACTTCCACCACCGTCGCCCGGTGTTGGACGCCTAGCCCCGCTTACTTCCTGCTGCACTTCTACTCTTCTTTGAAGTGACCTTTCGGTATAACCACAATACCCCTGGGAGTCACGGTGAAACGTTTTCGATCCTCGCTCGGGTTGTAGCCAATTGTGGTTTTAGGTGGGATTATATTGTGCTTGTCGATGATCGTTTTTTTGATCTTACAGTGTCGCCCGACCACCACTCTATCCATAATAACCGACTCGTCTACCTGAGCCCAACTCCGTACTATCACATTATGAGACAGTACAGAGTTTCGCACTATACCACTCACGATACAGCCAGGAGCGACAAGAGAATCAAGGGCTTTCCCAACCCGAAAACCGTCAGACCGTTCGGTAGCAAAAACAAACTTGGCGGGTGGGGCTGCGGTCTGGTAGGTGTGAAGGGGCCACAGTTGTCCGTAAAGATTGAAATAGGGTTCCACCCCGGTGAGATCCATGTTGGCGTTCCAGTAAGCATCCAAATCTCCCACATCGCGCCAATAGGCAGAATCCCGGGTATGGGGTTCCAGTCGTAATTGCCGTTCGCCATCCGGCATGGTCACGTAGATATAGTCCTCGATTTTATTCTGTTGGCGGTAGGGATAGGCATAGATCCGGTGGGAGTTCAGGATATTAGGAATGATGTCGCGGCCGAAGTCGACTTCATTTCCGGAGGTGAGAACTTCAACCAGAGTCTCCGTCCGAAAAAGGTAAATTCCCATGGAGGCCAACACGTGCCTGGAGTCTCCCGGTATAGTTTTGGGAGTCTCTCTGGGTTTTTCTTGAAAACCAAGAATGCGAAATTCTTCGTCCACTTCGGCCACACCGAACTGATGTGCCAGTTCTGTTTCCACCTCGAGGAGCGAGATGGTAACATCTGCCTCTCTCTCCCGGTGGTAGCTGGCAAACAGGCTATAGTCCATTTTGTAAATGTGGTCACCTGAAAGGATCAAGACGTGGCTTGGCCTGTAACGCTCAATGAGATAGAGGTTCTGGCGAATGGAATCGGCGGTACCTCGATACCAATCAAGCCCTATCCGCTGCTGAGGTGTGACGGTTCTTAAGAAGTGACCCAGCTTCTGATTAAAGATATTCCAGCCGTCTTCTAGGTGGTCATGGAGAGACTGGGACTTATATTGGGGTAGAATGATGATCTTGTACACCTGCGAATTGATACAGTTACTCAAGGGCAGGTCGATAAGGCGATAGATGCCACCAAAAGGAACGGCGGGCTTGGTGCGGTCCTGGGTAAGGGGCATGAGCCTTGCGCCTCTACCACCAGCCATGACAAAGGCAAGAACGTCTTTCATGATACCATCCTGCTACTGTAGTGGTGATTGGGTATACTGCAACCTACCATATGGTCTCTGACGTTGGAGGAAAAGTCAAATTAATCTTTACCTAACGTTGCAAACCCACACCGGCTAAAATAGCTAGGCTCGCACTATAGTCCCGCCTTTGGCGGGACGGCTGCCCTCGGCCGTGAGCTCGGGCCGAACGATGCTCGCCTCGGCCAGGACCTCACGTACGGTGAAGTACTCAGCCTCAGGCGGACGCACTCTAGCGCGTTTTTCCTCGGAGTAGGTTTGCAACATTAGGGTAAACAGACGACGGGCATGGAGCAGGGGGCAGGGTAGAGATGTAGTGGAAAACTCAGATTAGAAAAGGGCGGCTACGAACTGTTCAGGGTCAAACTCCCTGAGATCATCCAAACCCTCGCCCAAGCCTATGAAGCGGATGGGGATTTGAAATTCCTGACAGACACCCACAACGATACCACCTTTGGCCGTACCATCCAGCTTGGTGAGCACCAGCCCTGTGACCGTCAATTCCTGATGGAAAAAATGCGTTTGCGAGATTGCGTTTTGTCCTGTGGTGGCGTCAAGAATGAGCAGGACCTCATGGGGGGCGGTGTCCATTTGTCTCGAAATCACTCGCTTTATCTTTTTGAGTTCCTCCATGAGATTCACCTTGGTGTGGAGACGACCTGCTGTGTCTATTAACACCACGTCCACACCTCGAGCCTGAGCCGCAGCCATGGCATCATAGACCACGGCCGCCGGGTCAGCACCACTACTTTGCTTGACCAGCTCGACTTCCACACGTTCAGCCCAGTTTGACAGCTGTTTTGTGGCCGCAGCCCGAAAGGTGTCGGCAGCAACCAGCATCACCCGTAAACCCGCCTGTTTATAGTGGAACGCCAGCTTGGCGAGAGTTGTAGTTTTGCCCACACCATTGACACCAACAGCCATGATCACAAACGGCTTGTGACCAGCAACATCCAAGGCCGTCGTCTCAACCTTTAAAAAACGGCGGATTTCGTCTTTCAGGTGGAGGCGCAATCGATCTGCATCCGCAAGCTCCCGGCGATGGAGCTTCTCCTCCATGGAAGTAATCAGTTTCTGCGTGGTAGCAACCCCGAGATCCGAGGTGATCAACACTTCTTCCAATTCCTCTAGCACATCTTGGTCAATTTCTTTCTTGCCAAGGACCAAGCGGTCGATTTGTCCTGCCAGTGTCTGCCTGGTCTTCTGTAAGCGGGAACGCATATAAGTGAAAATCCCGGAAGTTGTCTCTGAAGCAGGCTCGACCCCATTCTCCGCCGAGGGATCTCCGGTTTCAGGAGTGGATTCTTCTGGCTGGGGGGATTCGATTGTATTCTCCCCCGCACTCTCGGTTGCATCGTCATCCTGTTTGCGTTTAAACCATCTGACCATGGGTTTCAGGTATACCTTGAAAGTTGACAGAGATGATTTTTGAAATACCAGGCTCTTCCATGGTCACCCCCAGAAGAATATCTGAGATCTCCATGGTTCTCTTGTTGTGGGTGACCATAATGATTTGCGATTCTTGGCTGATTCTTTTGAGCACCTCAATGAAGCGGTCAATGTTGGCGTCATCCAGAGGGGCGTCCACCTCGTCCAAAATACAAAATGGACTGGGTTTTGTCATATAGAGGGAGAAAAGGAGCGCGGCTGCAGCCAAGGCCTTTTCCCCGCCGGAAAGGAGGCTCATGCTGGACAACTTTTTGCCTGGAGGATGCACGAGGATTTCCACACCAGCCTCCAGAGGATCGCGGTCGGTCATGAGGTGCAAATGGCCACTGCCCCCATTGAAAAGCAGAGGAAAAATCTCTACAAGCTTGCGATTTACAGCTTCGAGGGTTTGGAGAAACCGCTTTCGAGTTGTGCGATTGATCCGAGATATTGCCTTTTTCAAGCCTTCCAGTGACTGTACTAGATCATCTCGTTGAGCAGTGAGGAAGTCGTGGCGTTGTTGCTGTTCTTCGTATTCCTCTATGGCTGTCAAGTTGACCTCACCAATTCGCGCCACCCGATCGCGAAGTCTCTGCAGTCTGGCTTCCGACTTTTCCGGATCCAGGACCTCTTTTTCCGAAGCAGGTAAATCTTCCATGGTGAGGTCCAGATGGTAGTGTTCCTGAATCTGGTGTACGAGATACTGGATCTTCAGGTTGAGTTCGGTGAGTTCTTGGTGCCGGCTCTGAATCGCCTGCTCCTGTTCTTTGTCTTGTTTGATAAGCTGCAGTCTGCGGGATTCAAAATTTTGCTGCTTTCCTTCAAACTCACGCCAGTGGTCCTCTTCAGCTCTGAGGCGTTGTTCTCGCTCCAGCAACTGCTTGTGCGCTTGTTCTAGTCTCTCTTGGGTTTGTTGTTGTTCCTCGGTAAGCTGATGTATTTGATCCTGACAGTTTTTTTTCTCTTCTTGAAGCTGTTTGAGTCGCCGATCTCCTTCGGCACTATACTCTTCCAGCCTCTGATGACTAGAGCGGGCCGCCTCTTTTTTCTCCACAAGTGCACCAACCGACACCTGTTGGGCCGTGGCTTTTTCCTGCAGGCTGTCCACTATATCTTCCTGTTCCTGCCGCTGGTTTCGCGCTTCCGCTAAGTCCTCCTCCGCTTCCTCTTTTTGCTTTTCCAGGGCCTCAAGTTTTCGCTCTATTTGGCTGAGTTCGGTCTGGAGCTGAGAGACCTCTTCTTCATCGTGGTCTTTTTCTAGGTCCAGTACGGCTAGCCGTTCGATGATTCCCTGGTGTTCGGCCTGCAAGCGGTAGTGCTCTTTTTCTTGTTCTAAAAGCTGATCTCGCAGTATCTGTTGGTTCTCCTGAATTGACTGGAGTCGTGAGACAATCTGGGCAAGCTGTTTATCGACTTTCCGGGATTTGTCCCGCTCCGTTTTCAACCTCTGTTCTGCGGCAGTAACCTTGGCCTCAAGATCCTTCCTCTCCTCCTGCTTTTCCAAGATACTTATCTGTTGTTCCTGGCTTCCTCCCCACAGTGTCCCGTCCTGGGCAATCAGATCCCCTTCGGCCGTTACCAACATATACGCATTGGGGTACAACTGCCACCAGGATAAAGCCTGCTCCAGGTCGGAGCAAAACAGTACCTGGGACAACAGATGATTGATAACCGCTTCGTAGCCCGGGCGCGGCTTGACCAAGTGTGCCAGGGGAACTGGACTCTCACCGTCGGCCTTTAATTCCGGTGCCTCATTGGTGATAGATAACGGTACAAAATAGTTCCGGCCCGTTTTTGTGCGTTTGAGGTGTTGCAAGGCATTACAGGCATCACTGACTGAATCCACCACCAGTGCCTGCAGTCGGCCACCGAGAACTGCCTCAACCGCCTGGCGGTGGCTGACATCTACTTCCAACATTTCTGCCACTGCGCCCCGGATGTTACAGTGAAGTTCTTTCTCATCCCTGGCGTTCATTAGCTCCCTGACCGCGTCGTTAAACCAGGCGTAGGAGTCTTCCATCTCCAGGAGTACCTTTAATTGGGACCGTTGCTGGTGATAGGTGCTTTCCAAGGCGGCAATTGTCTCCGTGCATCCTTCTCGAGCCCGTTCAAGCTCTTGCTGCTGCTGCTTGAGAGAATTGGCTTCGACAGAAAGCTTCTCAAGTTCAGCATCAATGGCAATTTTTCTTTTTTCCAGACTCTCCATTTGAGGCTGCAACTGCTCGTGCTTTTCCTTGAGTTCCTGGTGTTCGGATTTGCGCTGGCTTTGGCGACGGCCAAAATCTTCCAGCCTTTTGCGCATTGACAGTTGATCATTGCGAGTCCGCGCTATTTCGCCCAGCAGGTCAACCAGATCACCTTTGCCCTCATCCAGTTGATCAGTCAACTGAATCAGACGTGCCTTTTCCCGGTCCAACTCGGCGTTCACTTGGCCGACCTGGACTTCAGTCTCGGAGCATTCCGCCGATAATGCTCGTTGTTTTTCAACCAACCGGTCTCTTTCCTGAGAGAGTTGCGCCTGCCGTTCCTCTTGCTTCAGGATCTCTTTTACCAACCGCTGCTGTCTTTGCTCTAATTCCTTGGTTTGCCGTTGCAGGTGGAGGCGGCTATTCTCGTCGCTGGTGATTGAGTTCTTGACCTGAAACAGTGCCTCCCTGCTTTGCTGGAGACTCTCCTCTATTTCGTGCATCTGGCTGGCACGTTCTGTCAGTTCAGCATCCAATCTCCCTAATTGTGCCACCCGCTCAGATTGGGAATCTTTTAGGGAGCGGAGGTCTTTGTCCAGCACTTCCATTTCCTGGCGCCACTGGTCGTAATGATGCACTGCGCGGCTGATTTCAATCTGCTTAATTTCCTTTTTTAGGGACCGGTAACGGTTTGCCCGCTGAGCCTGGCGTTTGAGGCTCGAAAGCTGACGCGAAACTTCGGCGATGATGTCACCGAGGCGGAGAAGGTTCTGTTTTGTAAGTTCGATCTTGCGGAGGGCAGCCTTCTTTTTGACCTTAAACTTGGTGATCCCTGCAGCTTCCTCGATGAGGGCGCGGATGTCGTCTGGTTTGGACTCCACAACGTGGCTGATCTTGCCTTGCTCGATAATGGCATAGTGTCGATGCCCAACTCCGACATCCATGAAAAGCTTACCTATATCCATCCTACGGCAAGGGATTTTGTTGATGAGATATTCACTCTCTCCCGATCGAAAAAGGCGACGGGTGACCATGATTTCACTGAGGTTGTGGTAGGGCGGAGGCGCTTTGCCATCCTCGTTGGAGAGAATAAGTGAGACCTCGGTAAAATTCAAAGATGGACGTCCATTAGCACCGCCGAATATAATCTCCTCCATGAACTTGCCCCGGAGTTGTTTGGCGCTCTGTTCGCCCAGCACCCAACGAATGGCGTCGACAATGTTGCTCTTGCCACAGCCATTGGGTCCCACAACTGCACAGATCCCGGTGGAAAAAGTGATGGTGGCTTTGTCGACAAACGACTTGAATCCGAAGAGTTCTAGCTGCTTAACGTGCATGGGGCTTCAGGAAAGAGGACAAATCCGAGTCTAAACGGAATGTCCGGGGTGGAACTTTTGCCAAGGGTATGTTTTTAGGTTTCATTGTAGATTGGCCACGTTTTCCAAAAAAAATCACCGCATGCTAACAAAAAGGCAGAACCTTGTAAAGCGATTCTTCTTGTTCTTGCTCGATACTGAATGAAACTGGATAGATGATATGCTTTTTCGCTCCCTTGCTGCAATGAGTAGAGGCGGCAGAAGCGCATAGCAAAGGGGCAGAAGAATTAGCCGGAAGTCCACACAAATCACAATGCAGAACTCGTGAGAACACTTCTCCCAGGGGCAACAGTTATCCGGCCAAACAGGTGTAGATGGCAGACCCGCAGGTTTAGAGGACAATGCGTGAAAAGTCAGCCAGTTGCTGAAAAAGGCCGGCTATGTGCGTGAGCAAAGCCAACCTGTTCTGCCTCAGAGACATATCTTCATCAAGAACCAATACCTCATCGAAAAAGTGATCGATTGGAGCTTTCAGACCACTCAGTTGCTCCAACACACCAATGTAGTCACGCTTCTCCAGGGGATTCTGTATCTTTTGTTCACAAACGGTTAGCGCCTTATACAAGTCCTTTTCTGCCTGACTCAGCAATCGCCCGGAATCAACCGGTAGATCAACCGGCTCCTTCAAAATGTTGACCACCCGTTTGACTGTCCCCACCAGGGGTTCAAAGACCTCACGCTCTTTGAATGTGGCCAGGGAATTGATTTTTCCGACAGTCTCAACCAGGGGATCGAGATGATAGGCAAGTACGGCGTCCACCACATCTTGCGGATGTTTTTGGCCAATGAGGAAGTGTTGCAACCTCACCTTGAAGAAGTCGAGGACGGCCTGATACGTCTGTTCATTGGGTTCAGTGAGCTTGCCATCTAACCCATCCAGGGCCTGCTCGATAAGGTCAGAGAGGGAGAGGGCGAGGTCCTTTTCCAATATGATACGGATTATTCCCAGGGCCTGGCGGCGCAGGGCAAAGGGATCAGCAGTTCCGGTCGGGATTTGACCAACCCCGAAACATCCCACCACTGTGTCCAGTTTGTCGCCTATGCTGACCAGGGCGCCAACCGTATCAGATGGCAATGCTCCCCCAGCGTGGGTGGGCAGGTAGTGTTCATAAATTGCTTCAGCCACAGCTGCATCTTCATTAGCAAGGCGAGCATAGGCCCGGCCCATGACACCCTGCAGTGAAGGGAACTCGCTCACGGTACCAGTCACCAGATCAGCCTTGCACAAGAATGCAGCCCGACTGACGGTCGGTTTTTGCTCCGGTGCTACCTGGTCGGCCATATGTTCAGCCAGGGCCTTGAAACGTTCCAGCTTTTCGTAAGAGGTCCCGAGCTTGGAGTGGAAGACCACCTCTTTTAGTTCCTCGACCCTGTCTGCAAGGGAGACCTTCTGATCCTCCACGTAGTAGAAACGGGCATCCTCAAGACGAGCCCGGATTACCCGCTCGTTACCGTGGGCGACCACTTGAGGGTCCCGGGTCAGGGTATTATTAACCGTGACAAAGTAAGGCATCAATTTGCCGGCATCGTCCACTACGGCGAAGTAACGCTGATGGGAGCGCATGGCCGTAATCAGAACTTCCTGCGGCAACTCCAGGTAGTGCTTGTCGAAACTGCCACAGACAGCCGTGGGGTACTCCGCCAGCTGAACGACTTCATCCAGAAGCCCTTCATCCTCACGGATAGTACCGTTTTTCTCTTTGGCACAAGCAGCAACAAGCTGGCGGATTCGTTCAGTCCTCTCCTCAATGTCAACGATTACAAACCGTTCACGCAGGGCCTCCACATAGCCGTCAATCTCAGTGACCTCAAACGGCCCAGGGCTCATGAAACGATGCCCGTAGGAAGTGTTGCCACTCGTGACATTGCCGTAAGTGCAAGGGACTACTTCTTGGCCCAACAAGGCAACGATCCAATGTATTGGTCGGGCAAAAGTAACTTTCAAACTGCCCCAGCGCATGGACTTGGGAAAGGGAATATCTTGGATTAGATCTGCAAGCACTCCACTCAAAATATCAACAGTAGAGATGCCAGCCTGGTGACGGCTAACCACCACATATTCACCTTTGCCGGTTTGTTTCACCTGGAGTTCATCCGGGCTCACCCCCTGGGCCCGGGCAAAACCGAGGGCTGCCTGAGTGGGATTCCCCGACTCGTCAAAAGCGGCTGCCTTAGGAGGGCCGGTGATCTCGACGGTCCGGGCTTCCTGCTTTTCGGCCACGTCCTTAATCAGCCAGACCAGCCGTCTCGGTGTGGCCATGGTTTGGATGGATCCGTGGGCCGCCCGCTGATCCGACAGGGTTTTACTGAGCATGGCCGCCATTGCCTCCAGGGCTGGCTTGATGTAACTGGCTGGAATCTCTTCAGTGCCTATTTCTAATAAAAAGTCTTTTGCCATAAGGTCTCCCCCAAATCCATTTCGTAATCACTGTTTACCAAAACCACAATCATCGTCCTTGTAAGTTTTTCCATCTGTTGAGCAAGGGATAGCCCATTTCTTTGCGCTGCTCCAGGTAGCTTTGGGCCGCAAGTCGAGCCAGGTTTCGTACCCGACCGATGTAGTTGGTGCGCTCAGCTACACTGATGGCTCCTCTGGCATCCAGCAGATTAAAGGTGTGCGAACACTTCAAACAGTAGTCATAAGTGGGCAGCACCAATTTGCGCTCATTCATACTGATGGCTTCAGCTTCGTACATATTGAAGAGTTTGAAGAGCATGTCCACATCAGCTTCTTCAAAGTTGTAATAAGAAAATTCCACCTCCCATTTGTGATGGACGTCCCCGTAAGTCATCTGGTCCGTCCAGGCCAGGTCAAAGATGTTGTCTATCCCCTGGAGGTACATGGCAATCCGTTCGAGGCCATACGTGAGCTCACCAGAGACAGGATCCAGAGGCATGCCGCCAGCATTCTGAAAATAGGTAAACTGGGTAATTTCCATGCCGTCCAGCCAGACCTCCCAACCAAGCCCAGAAGCTCCCAGAGTGGGCGACTCCCAGTCATCCTCCACAAAACGAATATCGTGGTCCAGTGGATCTATGCCGAAGCTCTTGAGGCTATCCAAGTACAGCTCCTGTAGATCCATGGGAGATGGTTTGAGGATTACCTGATATTGGTAATAGTGCTGAAGACGATTAGGGTTTTCCCCGTAGCGTCCATCGGTTGGCCGACGTGATGGTTCCACGTAAGCGACATTGTATGGCTCGGGACCAAGAGAACGGAGCAGGGTTGCCGGGTTGAAAGTTCCGGCGCCTACTTCGATATCGTATGGTTGTTGAATGATACACCCATAGTCGTGCCAATATTGCTCAATTGCTAGGATCAATTCCTGGAATGTCATGGGAGACTCCTTGCCTTGGATAAGAAAGGGTGTGGGTATGGATTAACGGAATAAGTTACCTTGCGGCTGGTTCTCTGTCAAGCCTATTATCCACAGGATCTGCGGCTCCAATAAGCACTGAGCACATTTCAGATTTTGGTGAAGTGCTTATTGACTATCATCTCTCAGTCAGCAATGAGAGAGGAGATTTTAGATTGCGGATTTGGTTGCATACCCCAAAAACGTTGCAATGACTTGAAACAACTACCTCCAACGTGAATCTGTCGGCTGTAGGGCGCCTATCTGATAAAGGAGCTTGAGAGATTTCAAATCCTTCTCTAGATAATGCCTGACAAGATCAATAAGAAGGAAGCGACACTCCTGGCGGGATTGCCGTAGGAATCTGAGACGCCAAAGTTTGGCAAGGGGAAGTTGCTGCGCTTGGCGGAGAAGCATCACAGTACCCAAAGAAACCGGATAGGGTTGTTGACCATGTTTATGGTCTTTGCATACGAGACCACCCTGGAGGATGGAGAAAAACCAGTTTCCACCAGCACGGAGTTTCCGGCCGCACAGAACACAGCCTTGCAGGTTCGGACCATATCCACTCAAATGTAACATCCGTATCTGGAACAGCAGGGAAGTGTTTTCAGGCTCCGCCCCTAGCTCTAGTTGTTCAAGGTATTGGTAGAGCAGGGCGAAGAGGGCGGCGTTGGCCTGTCTTTCCGGCGACATTTCCAATACTATCTCGCAGCTGAGGCTGGCATATCCCAAACGGGCGATGTCGCTTCGGAGGGCGATGAAGGCGTTCTTGAGCTCGCTGGCATCGAGCCTTACTAGTCCAGAGGTTGGCCGGTCCACATAGGTAACAGCGACGTGGGAACAAGGTTCCAAGGTGTGAACAAATCTTTTCTTACTACGCCGGGCCCCTTTGGCGATACCGGTGAGTTGCCCTTGGTTTCTGCTGAAAAAAGTGATCAAGCGATCCGATTCGCTGTAGTCCCTGGTGCGGAGAATGATCGCCTCATCTCGGCGAATTGCCATGTACACTCCCTGCCGCTAAGCTTCTCGCATTGCTTTTCACCCAGCAATATATTTGAAAAAGACTGAAGAGAGGGAGAGGTAGATGACGATGCCCGAAATATCATTGACGATAGTAACAAACGGCCCGGAAGCCACCGCCGGGTCAATGCCCAGCCGCTGAAAAGCAACTGGAATCAGGGTGCCCATGAGCGACGCCACTATGATGACCAGCGCTATGGAGGTTCCTACGGTCAGACCCAAAATAGGATTACGATGCCAGATTTCTGCGGCTATTCCCAAAGTAAGGCCACAGGCGAGGGCCATAAGCAGGCCAACTCTGGTTTCCTTATAAACGGTGCGACCCAGTCTTCGTAGATCAATGGCACCTGTGGCCAGCCCCCGCACTGTAATTGTGGTGGACTGAATGGCAACGCTGCCTCCCAAGGCCATGATAACCGGGACAAAGGTAACGAGGACAATGGCGTCAGCCAAGGCCACCTTGAACAACCAGAGGAGGTAGCCGGTAAGTAGCCCACCCACCAGGGTGGTCAGCAGCCAGGGGAGTCGAAGGCGTGAAATTTTCCAAATCTGGTCGCCGTAGACCAGTTCGTCTTCGTGGGTTCCGGCCATGCGCAAGACATCTTCGGAGATTTCGTCCTCGATTATGTCTATAACATCGTCAATGGTAATTCGCCCCACCAGGCTGACATCAGACTCAACCACCGGTGCCGAAATAATGTCATACTTCTGGAATATCCTGGCAACGTCTTCCTGGTCCATTTCCACCGGAATAGGACGAACACTTGTGTCCATTACCTCTGCAACAATGTCGCCTGGGTCTGAGAGGATCAGCCGTCGCAAACTCATCTGTCCCACCACCTGCTTGCGAGAGTTAATCACGAAGATATTTGCCAACCCTTCCAAGTCCTTGCCATGCTCGCGAACATGCTTGATGGTATCAGCAATGGTTGCCTCCTGGGGCACTGCCAGCAACTCAGCTTGCATGATGCCGCCAGCGGTTTCCTCATCATAGGCCAGGAGACGACGAACCTCTCTGGAATCCTCGACGTCAATGGAGGCCAAAACCTCCTCGACCACCTCTTCCGGGACGCTGGCAAGAAGATCTGCGGCATCGTCAGAGTCCAATTCGTCAACAATTTCGCCCAGACGTTGGTGGGGTAAATCGGCCAGGATCTGATCTTGAGAAAAGTCCGAGAGTTCAGCGATTACCTCTGAAGCCGTGTCAATATCCAGCTCGCGGAATAGCTTTTTCTTCTCATGCTCGTCCAGAGCCTCGAACAAATCTGCAATGTCGGCAGGGTGAAGGTCCGCCAGCAATTGAACCGCCTCAGCCAGCCGATTCTGGTTCAGATCAGCCTTCAACAATGAGAGAGTGTCGCTGCGTTCCTTGGTCATGGTCTGTTCACCGGCTCTCTCTGTTCAATATCTGGTGTGAGGAGCAGGGAAGGATCAGGCAGTTTCAGGTAAACGACCTGACCTGATTCACCCAACCGCTTGAGGGGTTCATCATTCAGGTAGAGTTGGATACCACCGGCATTACCAATGAGAAGTTTGTAACTTGATGATGCCCGCCATGTGAGCTGTTCACCCGGCTGAAGCAGGTATTCATGCTCCCCAGTCTCATCGGTGCTAATGCGGATCCAGGTGGTTTCAGCTGCCTCGGCCCTAAGCAGGTATGGGGATTGGGCAGGAGGAAATATTCCCTCTTTCTGCAGGGATTCACCTGAGGGATAACCACTGCCTTCACTAATTTTGGACACTTCTGCACCAGTGGAGGCAGCAGGGGCAGCCTGACCACCTAATTCAGAGCTGTCAGATTCTGATCCAGTCAACAACTCGCCCTGAGTCCGTCTGGAACTCTGAGCGGACTTTGTCTGGTTGATTTCAGAGTCAGGAGCACTCTTGACCGCTCTCTGGTCCACAGCAGTTGGGGAGACGAACTCTCCACGTGAGGAAGACGTGGACTGCTTTTTCACAGAGCTGGGGCGGTACCAAAAGAAGATCAAGCCTGATAGCAGGGTAAGGGCAATGACAAGAACAAGCAGCTTCTTATTGGAGGATTGGGGCTGTAGTCGTTGATGAAATTTCTCTATCCCTTCCTGATGGTCTCCCGCCTCCTCAAGCAGATTCTGGTATTCAACAATTACCTCTTCCGGATCCAGACCAATTTTCTCTGCATAAGCTTTCAGAAATCCCTTAATGAGGACCGGGGCGGGGAGTTGTTCAACGTTCCCATGCTCAATGGCGCGCAGCATGTCCATACTGATTCTGGTATCGGCCGAGATCTGCTCCAAGCTTATTCCTCGTGCTTGTCGTTCTGCTCGCAGAAATTCACCGAGGCTTTTCATGAGATCGCTTCCAGTTGAAGTTCAGCCCCAAATTGCTCTTGGGGCTAGGGGTAGATGCGTTGTAACATTCTCGGAAACGGAATAGCTTCGCGTAGATGTTGGATGCCGCAAATCCAGGCTACAGTGCGCTCAATTCCAAGACCGAAGCCTGAATGGGGCACCGAGCCATAGCGTCGTAGATCAAGATACCACTCGAAAGGCTCCCGGGGTAGATCGTGCTGCGCCAGTCTCTCCAAAAGCTTGTTATAGTCGTCTTCTCTCTGAGAGCCGCCAATAATTTCTCCATAACCCTCAGGCGCCAGGACATCAACACAGAGGGCTAGGTCAGGCTTATCTGGATCACTTTTCATATAAAAGGCTTTGGTTTGCAATGGGTAGTGGGTGATCATTACGGGTCGATCAAACTGTTCTGAAATGAGAGTATCCTCGATGGTACCAAAATCTTCACCCCACTCGTGGTCAATGCCGTTTTGGCGCAAGAGATCCAGGGCTTCGTCGTACGTTATTCGCGGAAAGGGAGGTAGCACCGACTCGAGTTTACTTCGCTCACGCCCCAAAACCTTGAGTTCCTCTCTTTTATGGGTGAGGACCGAATGGACCAAGTGGCTGACCAGTTGTTCTGCCAGAGAGAGAATATCCTCCAACTCAGCGAAGGCCGCCTCTGGTTCTAGCATCCAGAACTCGGTAAGGTGCCTGCGGGTTTTAGACTTTTCCGCCCTAAAAGTGGGGCCAAGAGTGTAGACTTTGCCAAAAGCCATGGCACCAGCCTCGGCATACAGTTGGCCGCTTTGGGATAGGTAGGCTTTTTCATCGTAAAAATAATCGGTTTCAAAAAGGGTGGTGGTGCCTTCACAGGCAGCGGGAGTGAGGATGGGAGCATCGAAGAGGATGAATCCCTCTCGGTTCAGATAGTCCCGAGCCGCTTCAATAACCTGGCTGCGGATTCGCAGAATTGCGTGTTGCTTGGCAGAACGAAGCCAGAGATGGCGATGGTCCAACAAAAATGCCGGTCCGTGTTCCTTGGGGGTGATGGGATAATCTTCAGCTACCTGGACAACGGTAATATCGCTCACTTGCAGCTCGTGACCACCGGGAGATCTGGCGTCTACTTGGACGGTTCCAGTGACCACCAAAGAGGACTCTTGGGTCAGGGTATCGGTGAGGGCAAAGGTAGCAGGGCTCACCTCGTTCTTCACCACCACAGCCTGGATGGTACCAGTTCCATCTCTGATGAGGAGAAAGCGGATCTTGCCGCTTGACCGTTTGCTGTAGAGCCAGCCACGGATCGTCACCGTCTGATCAACAAACTGGCCAATAGTATCAACGGTGGTAGTCTGGACCATGGAAACTCTCCGATATAGACAGAAGCATCCCCAGAGTTTGACCCTCACTGCCTCTGGATCTGCGGGCCTGCCTCATCAACAATCTTCACATACGAGCGTTCCCGCAAACTGCTCAACCATTCCCTGTATCTGAATTCAACTTCTCTCTTGTAGAGCAAATTCCGGATGCTTTCCCGAACCTCATTCAATGCCTTGGGGGGTGTTCTGTCCGCCTCGGTGACTTTAATAATGTGTATACCTCTGGTGGTTTCTATGTCCGGGCTGACTTCGCCAGCCTTTAAATTCTCGACTGCGGCCTCGAGAACGGGCTCGAGTTCGCCTGGGGCGAAGTAACCCATGTCTCCTCCCGCCTCCGCTCCGGGACCTTGACTATAGTTCTTAGCCAGCAAGCCAAAATCGACTCCAGCTCGTACACGTTCTAGGATCTGTTGGGCCAGGTCACGTAAGCGAGCTCGCTCCTCCGGAGTGTCGTCGGGATAGTAGGGCAGGTAAATGTCCTGGATACGCCACCGTTCCTGGTTCTCGAATTCATGGATATGGTCCTGATAGTAAGCCTCCACCATCTCGTCGGTGATTACGGTTTTATTTTGAACCTCGCGGCTGACAAGCTTTCTTTGTTCCAGACCTTCCTTGATTTGCTGGCGAAGGTCCGTTATCGTTTGCTCTTGCTTGCGAAGTTCGGCTTCCAGGGTTTCCTGGGTAAGATGGTTTTCTTTCATGATTCTGGCAATCGCCCCATTTACTTCCTCTGCACTCACGGAAATTTGTAGTCGGGAGATCTCCTGGGAGGCCAAACGTTCGTCGATGAGGCGATTCAGCATACTGTGTCGCATCTCTTCCAGGGACAGCTCTTGCTCACGGAGGAAAGGATTTTGCTGCCGGGCCGCTACCAGTGCGTTTGTCCTTTCATTGAGTTCACTCAGGGTAATAATATCATCATTCACGTAAGCAATGATGCGGTCTACGAGCTCCGCAGCTGTGCCAAAAGAGGGCAAAATACCTCCCAGCAGCAAAAACAGCGACAAACTATGAATCCAACTTCTCCAGCGCATGTCTCTTCCCAGAAAACACTGGCCAAGTTGATCTAACTACCCGACCTTAAAACAAAAAGCTAATAAAATTAAATTGATAACATGTTACTTTAAGTTGTGCAAGAGCTTTTTCAGCTTGGTGATTGACTCTACCACGTCGTAGGTGGGGCTGCTGAAATAGAGACGGTGTTCTGGGGTAAGACGCAAGTGCTCTGGCTCGGCTGCAACCAAGCCAGTTAATTTGTCCAAGTCTATTTCGGGATTTTCAGAAAAGGTAAGGACATACTCGCCATTCACCGCATCCAACCGTTTCACCCACAACCGACGCAAGAGCAGTTTCAGATTTAGCAGTACGAGTAGATGGGAAGTCTCTTCAGGCAGAGGGCCAAATCGATCCCGCAGTTCTTCTTCCATATCTGCGAGAGAGCTTTCATCGCTGGCACTGGCGAGGCGCTTATATGTGTTCAATCGCTGGCTGCTGTTGGTGATGTATGTTTCAGGTAGATGGGCGGCCAGGTTGAGGTGAATCTCCGGTTCTGCCGGCTCCCTGGCAGTTTCTCCTTTGAGTTGAGTAATGGCTTTTTCCATGAGGTGTACGTACATCTCATAACCCACTGCAGCAATGTGGCCAGATTGGGCGGCCCCAAGAATATTACCTCCACCTCTGATCTGCAAGTCGTTGAGAGCTATCTTGAAACCAGAGCCAAGTTCGGTGAAATCCATAAGGGCCAGTAACCTCCTCTGGGCCTTCCGGGTGACCAGGTGTTCACCCGGAATGAGCAGGTAAGCATAGGCCTGTTCTGCAGATCTACCCACCCTACCACGGAGCTGATAGATCTGCGCCAAGCCGAATTTGTCGGCCCGGTTAATGAAAATTGTGTTTGCGGCCGGGATGTCTAGGCCTGACTCGATAATTGTAGTGCAGACGAGCACATCAATTCGGTGATGGATGAAGTCTAGCATAACCTGCTCTAGTTCGCGTTCCCGGAGCTGACCATGCGCTACCGCCACTGTGATTTCAGGTAATAGTTCCTGAATGTAATTAGCCATCCGATAGATAGTTTTGACGTTGTTATGGACAAAAAATACCTGTCCCCCTCGCTCCTTCTCTTTGCGGACGGCTTCCTTAATTATGAGGTCGTCGAAGGAGCATATTCTGGTCTCAATGGCTCTACGGTCCTCAGGCGGGGTGTCAATGACGCTTAGATCTCGAATTCCTATGAGTGACATGTGCAAGGTGCGGGGAATGGGAGTGGCAGTCAAGGTCAGGACATCGACCTCAGCCCGAAGCTGTTTGATCCGTTCTTTGTGTCGGACGCCAAAACGATGCTCTTCGTCGATAATAAGCAAGCCCAGATCTTTGAAGACCACATCTCGTTGGAGCAATCTGTGGGTACCGATAATAATATCAACGAGGCTGTTCTGGAGGTCCGCAAGAATCTTTTTTTGTTCCGCTCTTCCTTTAAAACGGCTCAGCACCTCCAAGAAGATGGGGTAACCATCCAGCCGTTGCTTGAAGGTGAGGCAGTGTTGCTCTGCAAGAACCGTGGTGGGTACAAGTATCGCCACCTGCTTGCCGTCCATTACTGCCTTAAAAGCAGCGCGCAGCGCTACTTCGGTTTTGCCGAAGCCGACATCACCACAAATGAGCCGGTCCATGCACCTATGTCGCTGCATATCAGCAAGGACGTCTTCAATTGCTGCCTGCTGATCCGGGGTTTCTTCGTAAGGAAAGGTGGCCTCGAATTCACGAAAAGAACTGTCCGGTGGAGAGAAAGTCATTGCTTGCTTAAGGTGACGCAGGGCATAGATGTGCAGGAGTTCTTGTGCTACTTTCTGGATGGAGTCCTGAACCCGTTTTCGAGTGGAGGCCCAGCGCTGTCCCCCCAGTTTGTCCACTCGAGGCTGATAGCCCTCGACGCCGATGTATTTCTGCACCCTATCCAACCGGTCAACGGGCAGATAAAGGAGGTCTCCGTCCTGGTATTCCAATAAGAGGAAATCATTTGAGTGCTCGTTGATTTTTAGGTGGACCAGCCCTTTATAAATACCAATTCCGTGGTCCAGATGAACAACAAAGTCATCAGTCTGAAGATCAGCAAATGTAGCCAGAAATGAACCTATTTCAGGAGGGCGGACCCGGTGCCGACGGGGCTTCTCACCATACAGCTCTGTTTCGGTGACAACGGCCAAACCCTCATCCGGCCACAGAAACCCCATGGTGAGGCGACCCACCACAATCTTGGTAACCGGAGCTTGAAAAGAAAGCTGCCCAAAAGGTTCCGAACTGAATTGGGCGTCCACTCCATAATCAGTAAGCAGGTCTTCCACCCGGCGACCCTGTTCCGCTGTACGACAAACCAGGAATGGGCTAATCCCAGACTGTTGCCACTGTTGGAGCCTTTGAGCCAGGGGTTCGAGCAACCGCTGGCGCTGCTGATGATCTTGAATTTTCTGCTGCAGCCCCCTGTGATCCCCTAGACGGAAGTGGAGAACTTCTGAACTTCTCCCATCAGAAGTATGCTCTACTGGAAGACTGGACTGCAGGATTTGAGGATAGGATTCAAGCGATGTATCTATTTTCGCCCCATTGAGCAAGTAAGTTTCCGGGGAAAGAGTCCAGCGGGAGTTCTGACGAGCAACATCCCGGTCTCGGTCGGCTTGTTCTAAAAACCCGACTATTGTATTTTTGATACTACCTGAGTTGCTTTGCACCACGAGGGTTGATAGTGGCAGGTAATGGAAGAGAGTCTCGAGTCTGTCATAATAGAGCGGCAGTAACTGCTCAATGCCGGGGAAGTGGCCCAAGCCCTCCACCCGTTCCTGCCAGAGCTCCAGGTCGCCGCGCCACGTGCCTTCCTTCTCCAGAGCTTCTTTTAACGCAGAAGCAGCCCGTTGCTGCCTAGAGGTAGTGAGCAGTATTTCGTGGGCTGGCACTATGATCACATCATCCAGATGTTCACTGGATCGCTGGCTGGCTGGACTGAAGAACCGAATTGACTCTAAAATCTCATCAAAAAACTCCAAGCGCAGGGGTTGGGGGTAAAGCGGAGTATAAAGGTCAATAATGTCGCCACGTACACTGAGATCACCCACTTCCTCCACCAAATCGGTCCGGTAATAGCCGATGGAAACCAAGTGGGATATTAGCTCTTCCCGCTGTATCTCTTCTCTTACAACCAGATATCTGCTGGCGTCCATGCAGTGTCGACGAGGTAAAACCTTTTCCATTACTGCTTGGGCCGGGGCCACAATGATTTTTGCCTGACTGCTCGCTGCAGATGCGTAGAGAACGGCGAGTCGCTGAGCTTGCACATCAGGAGCGACAAAGGGTTCTGCTGGCATGCGGCGATTGGCTGTGGGAAAAAGCCAGAGGGGACATTCCAGGGGGTCCCCCCGCCAATGTTCAGCAAGGCCGAGAAAGAATGAGAGGCTCTGATGGGCTTCCCAGGCTTGTTTCGGCGAGGCAGTAATCAACAGCACCGTCCGTTTCAGTACTGGAAGCATACGTGCTAGCCCATAATAGAGTCCCCATTGGCTCAGGCCCTGGGCAAAAATCTTCCGGCTGCCGCTGGCAATGGCAGCGGCCAGGTCATCAAGACGAGCACCGCCAACCAGGTGTTGCCAGTCGTCAGCCAACGGTACTTCGGTGGGGGTATCGCCCTGTAACATAAACGGCAGTACTCCAGGGACTGGAAACGATATAGTCGTCAATCATTTCTTGACCGACTATAATCAAAATGTGAGAAGGGCACAGAAAGTGACAATATAATGAGCTGCACCTAACCGCCGCCCAGTGGCGATTAAAACATAAATGGGGCAAGCAGCACAAAGAAAAATATGCGGGCTAGGCAAAAATTGAGTTACCGGCTAGATTCCCAAATAGCCGCTTCATCTCAGCCTGGAACAGGCAGAGAAACTAACGCATTTGCCGGACAAAGGCAAGAGAGTAAGTGGTTAGGAGTTTCTCCAAGAATATTATCGTCGTTAGACAAATGTGGTATAAGGTCAA
>CBFDBW010000008.1:0-23835 GCA_965603145.1 uncultured Syntrophobacterales bacterium | reverse complement strand
TAGCTCACCGAAAAATCCTCAAACTCCCCACTATACTCCTCCCAATCCACGCTTACCTTTGTGACGCGGGAATGGGGCGAGCCCTGGTGGCACCAGCGGATCATATCCTCGACTTTTTCTTTCTCGCCTTCCAGAACGGCTTCAACTCGACCGTCGGGAGTATTCATAACCCAGCCAAGAATTCCTCTTTCCTGAGCGGCTCTCTGAGTGTAGGCCCTGAAGAAGACCCCTTGTACACGCCCGGAAATGAGTACGTGCGCTCGTGCTTTTGTCATTGACACCCCCTTCATTTGAAGACGCGGTGACGGGGGATACGGAGACACGGAGAGGAAGAAATCTTTTCAATCGCCACGTCGTTCCACTATATGTTCGCCCTGGGCGCCGGAGACGGTACTCAAGGTCGATAGGCCAAATCTAACTCACCCCGACCCCTCCCCGATGAGCTCGAGAAACTCCTCTTCGTCAAGGAGATGGATTCCAAGCTCGCGGGCCTTTGCTACCTTTGAACCGGCGCCAGGACCGTGAACAACATAGTCGGTTTTTGAAGACACAGAAGAACCGGTTTTAGCGCCCAACCTTTCAATCCGTCTCTGGGCCTCTTTCCGAGAGAATTTTTCCATGGTACCTGTGAAGACAAATCTCTTTCCAGTAAGTTCAGTTTCGGCAGGAGGCGCTGCCTCCATGGCCTCAGGGCTCACCTCCTCGAGCAAACGGTCCAGCTCTGCATCCACTGCAGGGGTGGAGAAGAAATCAACTAAGGCCCGGGCAACAATGGGGCCCACCCCTTCTACCTCCAAAAGCTGATCTGTGGTTGCGCTTCGGATAGCTGCAAAAGTACCAAAATGACGGGCTATGTCTGCGGCTGTTTTTTCACCCACATTGGGAATGCCGAGTCCGTAGAGGAAGCGGGGCAACTGGGGTTTCCTGGTGTTTTCTATTGCTTTTATTAAATTGTTGGCCGAAAGCTCACCAAAGCCTTCTAGGGGAGCAATTCCATCTTTGGAAAGCTTGTAGACAGAGGCGAGATCCTTTAGCAGGCCCCTTTCCAGGAAGGTGCTTATGGTCTTTTCCCCGAGACCCTCAATATTCAGAGCGCCCCTGGAGGCATAGTGACTGATGCTGCCGTGAATCTGTGCCGAGCAACCAAGACGGTTGGGGCATTTGTGATAAGCTCCCTCTTCAACCACGCTACTTCGGCATACCGGACAACTATCAGAGGCCAGAAACGGTTCACTGCGGGGCTCCCCCGGCTTGATTACTTCCATCACCTGAGGAATGACATCCCCAGCCCGCTGGATCCGGACAGTATCTCCAACCCGCACGTCCAGTCGTTTCACCTGTCCAAAATTGTGGAGAGATGCACGCGATACTGTAACCCCCCCCACGTCTACAGGCCGCAGGAGCGCTACGGGCGTAAGCTTGCCAGTGCGACCCACCTGAGCAATTATTTTCTCAACCCGGGTTATTTCCTGACGTGGTTCAAACTTGTAGGCTACGGCCCAGCGAGGAGTTCTGGCTCTGGTGCCCATTTTCACTCGCACGGTCAAGGAGTTAATCTTGACCACAATTCCATCCACTTCGAAATCAAGTTGATCGCGGCGGCTACCGTAGTCACGGTGAATAGCTTCGATGTCATCCAAGGAACTCGCCCTTCTCAAAGCCTCGTTCCGGACGGGTATTTCCCAGTTTCTGAGCGCTTCCAAACATTCACTCTCCGTATGATATCCTAACTCATCGGCGTTGGTGAGCTCAAAGGGAAATATCTCCAAGGGTCGCGTGGCAGTAACCGCAGGGTCCAGTTGACGTAAAGAGCCAGAAGTGGCGTTACGCGGATTGGCAAAGGGTTTCTTGTTCTCGGTTATCAGTTGTTCGTTGAGAGTCCGGAAGCCTTCGACCGGCATGAACACCTCTCCTCTTACTACCACCATATCGGGCGCGGTTGAAGTGAGAGCTTTAGGGATGGCGGCAATGGCACGAATGTTGAGGGTGATATCCTCACCGGTGAGGCCATCTCCGCGGGTCGCGGCGCGGCTCAATCTCCTACCCTCATAGGTAAGCTCTACAGAGACACCATCCACTTTGGGCTGAACCAAGTAGTCAACAGCCTCGTCCGCGGCAGCCTCTCCAACCCGACGGTGAAAATCCTGAAGGATTTTGGCTTCATGGGAGGAGTCGAGGCTCAGCATGGGCCGGTGGTGGCTGACCGATGTGAAGGGTTCCAGAGGTTCGGCGCCCACTCGTTGAGTTGGTGAGTCTGGACTGATTAGTTGGGGGTACTCTTTTTCCAGCCGCTGCAGCTCTTGAAAAAGTTCATCGAAAGCAGCATCAGAAATCTCAGGGTCACCGAGACGATGATAGCGGTAATTATGGTAGTCGATCTGCTCTCGCAACTCAGCCACTCTTTGGCGCACCTGCTCCGGAATTTCGTTCAAGAACTCGGTCATGCTTTCACCGCGTCTCCGTGTCGCCGCGTCGTTAGACCATGCCCGTTGCCGCGCGGATTAAGCCAAAACAACCAGATAGCATCATGTCGCCATAGGGTACGGCGAAATAGTAGCCTAGACTTTTTGCCAGATGTCGTTGAGGACCGGTTACGACCACAGTAGAAAAGGGGCTCATGTCCTTGGCTTCGGGTAAAGTTACACAACCGTGCCCCTGGTCGGCAAAGATTTCCTCCTGGCTGAGTCGCCCCCGACGAAAACGGCCCAGGTGGTCATGGAGCTTGGCTGGCGTGAGACATCCAGTGTGGTGCTCATAAATGCCAACAACCTTGGAGTTGAATACCAATGAGGCTACTGCATGTTGATTACCCAGATTAAGTGCCACCATCCCTTCTTTGGTCTTCTCCTCGGCCAGAGGATCGCAGAGGGCACCGAGGATGGCAGCGGCGCCGGTGTCCATCACCAGGGCGCCCGGTAAGTCTCGCTGTACAGCTTGCATTCTGGTCAGATAGTCTGGCGGTTCCTCATACCAGAGCTGATCCAATCTGCCACCTCGATCGAGGAAATCCCGCCATTGCTGGAAGCGGAACAAGCGGTTACTCCCCTGCGGCGAGAAACCATGGTCCTGGACCGCCACTGCATATGAGTCCGGGAGCTCAACTTCGAAAGGGGCAAGGGCCTCGGCCAGGGCCGCATGGTCCACGTCGCCCATTGTCACCGGATGCGAATCAGGCGGGAGCTCCTCCACTAGAGTCACTCCCAAACCTCTGACGCGATCCAGGTTGTCATATATGGTTAGTGCAGCCCCTACTTCAGCGTATACAGGATGTCCGGCTTGTAAGTGCTCCTGGATGGCCCCAACACAGGCGCCACCACCCATTAGGTTTCCGGTGAGAAAAATAGGAACACCCTGCGAGGTGCAACGGCTGATACGCGCCGCCACCACTACTGTCTGGGACGGAAGCACCAGTTTTACGCAATTTTCTATAGGAACGTCAGGCTGCCAGATGAGGATGTCCTGGGTGCCGCCGCCTACGTCGATAGCCAAGGTTGGTCTGGCAGAACGATGAGATTTGTCTGAAACCATACGTTGGATCCTTCGAACAGAGCGACGCGGAGACGCGGAGAAGGGGCGACGCGGAGATGTGAAAAACGAAAAAGTCAAAAAGAAAACAAAAAATCTCTATCTCCCCGTCTCTTCGTGTCGCATATTATGCAACACACAAGTGTGTTAGACAAGGAGAGAACGACTTGTTGAATGTATGAGCTGCGTAGCAGCCGGAGCAAACTTTTGGGTGTCATTCTGAGGAGTCCTGCCTCCGGCGGACGACGAAGAATCTTATAGTTACTGGATCCGCAGAGATTCTTCGCGGAGTCTATCCTGAGCGACTCGACCTGAGCTCGCCGAAGGGCTCAGAATGACAAATCGTCGTTTTCAGGTGCACACTAGGTAATAAGCTCGTCGTGAAGGCTGGAGCAGAAGTCGAGGAGTGTTTCACTTGCCCGGCGGCAACCCCTTTTGAAACGGGCGTTGCGGAAGCCGGATCTCCATTTTAGGGTGAAAAGTTCATCTGAGACCACCAAGAGCCCAACCAGCCGTACTCCTCTATATGCGGCCACACGAAACAGCGCCGACATCTCCATTTCCACTGCCAGGAGTCCCTCTTTTCCATAGCCGCGCACTTTGTCTACGGTTTCCCGCAGTGGAGCGTCTGTGGTCCAGATCGGTCCTGCACGAACTGAGAAGCCGTTTTGCACGCAGTAATCTTGTAGGCTTCCGAACAAGTCGGTGTCGGGAAGAAATTTTGCTGAACTCATAGGATAATGGGAAGAGGTTCCTTCTTCGCTGCGAGCTGAGCTGGGCAAGAGCCAATCGCCAATTTCAAGGTCTGATTGCAGCGACCCACACCAGCCAAAGACAATAATTACCCGGCTTCCGAGGGCGATCAGCTTCTCGAGGACAAGGACAGCCTGTGGGGCGCCAAGGATGGGGCCTGCGACGGTGATGGAACGGTTGGCATGGACCACGTCCAGCAGACGAGCGTTGTAAGCTGTTTGAACACTGTCTGCAACGGGGGCTGTAAGACGGCAAAATCGACGGTGATCTGCTTCACTGCAGGCCATAATGGCCAGCGGCGCGCTCGGCTTTTCTTGTGAACCCTGGCGTGATTCGATAACGACTGAGTCATTTTCAAAGGTCATTGTGGTTCATTATACCCTAACGTTGCATACCTGCGCCAAGAAAAAACGCGCAAGAGTGCGTCAGATGTGGCTGCGCACAGGCTCGGACAGGTCGAGGCGTACTTTACCGTACGTGAAGTCCTGTCTGAGGCGAGCACAGCCGCAGATGGCGCGCTATCGCGTGAGCGCAGTGGTTTTTGCCGGTGTAGGTATGCAACGCTAGGGTATATACTTCGCTGCAAAAAGGAAAAGCGGAGTACAGTGGTCTCTGCCCCAATAGGACCATCTTGCTCCGCTTTATTTAGAGGATAAATACTCTTGTTTCTTAGTCAGGCTTGTTGCCGCTACCACAAAGCCAAGGCTAAAGTGGTCATGAGGTTGTCTATTTGACCATTCCCTTGAGCTTGCTGCCGGCCTTGAACTTGACGACCTTGGTAGCCTTGATTTTAATCTTCTTGCCGGTCTGGGGATTTCTTCCCTCCCGAGCAGCTCTCTTTGCTACACTGAAGGTGCCGAAGCCCACGAGGGTGACCTTGTCCCCTTTCTTCAGTGCGTCGGTTACTCCCCCTAGGAAGCCGGCCAGAGCTTTTTCTCCAGCAGCTTTGGTGATCCCGGCACTATCTGCCATTTTCGCTACGAGATCTGCCTTGGTCATAGATTCCTCCTCTGGTTGTCAAGAAACTTTTGGTTGGTCCCACCCCCATGCCCTGCAAACCCGCTACTGTCGAGGCTGGACAGAGGGACCCTCCGTAAAACTGCATGAATAGGGGCATTATACATAAGTTGATTTTAAACGCAAGGTAATATTTGTAAAAAATGGAAGGTGCCTGAAAGAGGACGACTCAAGGACATGGCTGGGTAGTGAAGATCGAGCACGCGAACACATACATATAGTAGTCTAGTTGTCGATATTCATCTATATTGTAACAAGTAAGTCGGATAACCAGTATTTGTCGGGTGAACTCCGCCGAGGCGGAAACCACCCGACCTACCTTATCTCTCGATTGCCGCTTTGATGTTCATCTCAATGCCGTTTTTATCAAAGAAGATCTTGAGGATTCGGGCGGTGGCGCCCCAAATGCGGTAGTTTCGGTAGGAAACAAAGTAGGCCCGGAAGCGCTGGTTCTCGGTATCGTAGGAGCGGTGGGACCAGTGTTCATCATTGGCAAGAAAATCCAGAGGAACGAATAGAATTTCGGCAACTTCGCGGCTGTTAGGCTGAAAAGGATAGGGATAAGGGATGAACCCCACGAAGGTATATACCAGAAAGCCGGTTGTTACCGTGGTAATAGGGTCCAGTGCCCCCAGGATCTCTACATCCTCTGGCTTTAAATCAATTTCTTCTTGCGCTTCTCTCAACGCGGTTGCCAGCAGGTTCTCGTCATGGGGATCGCGCACCCCGCAGGGAAAGGAGACCTGACCCTTGTGGGCTTTGACTGTCTGCGTCCTCTTGGTAAAAAGAACGTGCAAGTTGTTCTCTTTGAGCAGCAAGGGGAGGAGCACCGCAGCGGGAGTCAGGTTTTCAGGAATCGATGCTTCTTGGGGTTCAAAAGCCAGGTTCTGACGTATTCTCTCCAGCATGATGGGTGAGCTCCCAATATTGCAGGCAATTTTTAAATTGTAAACCATATGGCCCGCCCTCGCAACAGGGAACTCTCGCCCGAGCCCTGCGGGCTCTCTGAGTGCCCTGTGCTCTCTGTGAGAGGTAAATGTGAAATACGATTTCGCCCGGGATGGAGGGTTAGAGTTTTCTCTGAGGGCAGGTTACGGCGAACTGAGCTCCAGCATTACGTTCTGGTCGCCGCCGTTATTTTTTGCGAGATATAGGGCTTGGTCGGCCTCTCTGATCAGGTCATTCAGGTCTTTTTCCAGCGTTCTGGAGGAATTCTTCAGTTTGGCTATGCCGATGCTTAGACTGGTAGGCAGCAGATTCCTTTCATTGTATTCGGTTCGAAGCCTCTCCGCCACCATCAGTGCCTGCTGTGGATTGGCGTGAAGAATGGTGGCTGCAAACTCATAACCACCATAGCGGTAACCCGAGTCAACATTGTCACGGATGCTGCGTGATATGATCTGGGCCAGCTCCTTGAGTAACCTGTCCCCCTGCTGGTGGCCGTATTTGTCGTTGTAAATCTTGAAATTATCGATGTCTATGAGGAGCAGATAAAGATCATAATGCTGTCGGGAAGCGCGAATGGCCTCGCTTTTTAGATTTTCGTCCAGATATCTGCGATTGTAGAGTCCTGTGAGTGCATCGCAGCTGGAAAGTCGTGTCAGCTCAAAACGCATGTTACGTTCGCGTACAACCCGTTTTATCTTCGCCTCGAACTCGTCTATGTTGATTGGTTTGGAGATGAAGTCACTAGCACCAAGGGCAATAATGTCGGTGTAGTTGTATTTCATCTGGTACCCGGTAATGGCAATTACATCGGTGTCGCTGAAATCAGAGGCAATCCGCTTGATCAACTCTACTCCGTTCAAGCGTGGCATATTGATATCGGTAATCACAATGTCAAACTGTTTCTCCTCCAATTTCTCCAGGGCATCAACGCCGTCAGCTGCGGTCACGCTGGCGTGTCCCATCTGGGAAATTAATTCGTGGAGCAGTGCTCGCAGCTCCCCATCGTCATCAACAGAAAGCACAGATTGTTGAGCTCGATTTCCCATATCCATGTTCAATTCGCTTCGATCCTGGGGACTTTTCCTTTATTGCTACATCCCTTGCGCTTAGTCTTGCAGAGGCAGATCGGATGGAGATTCGCTTGGCTTTAAATCAACACTGTCGTCAGGCGTATCAATTGTTTTTTCCCAGGGTTGGACAAATTCCAGGATTTGTTGGTGAGGAGGCAGAGGTTCTTTTTTCATCTTCTCTTCAACCTTCTTGGTTCTTATGATGGCTTCAACCTCATCCAAGCTTTTTTCCTTCATGTTCACCACCTGAGGTGTAATTAATACGACCAACTCTACCTTATCTACACTCCGTCCGCGGCTCCCGAACAGGAGGCCGAGTAAGGGAAGATCTCCCAGGCAAGGAACCTCACTTCTTGTCTTGATTATGTTATCCTGAATGAGACCTCCGATGAGAACAGTCTCCCCGCTTTTAGCCAGCAGCCAGGTCTCGACAAAGGCGGTCCTGGTTACCGGGATTCCCTCCTCGAGTTGTGCTGAAGTAATGCTCGGTTTCACATTGAGCAACACGGTGCCGTCATCATCAATATATGGGGTAATTTCCAAAACGATACCCGTGTCTATGAACTCAATGGTTTCGGATGTTACACCCAGGTTTGTTTGGGACACCGAATAGCCCTGCTGTCCACCGACCTGCACCTTGGCAGGTTGGCCATGAATAGCCAGGACCTTAGGAGTTGAGAGGGTGTTAACATTGGTCTTTTCCTGAAGGGCATCGATGGCAGCCGCAAACTGACGGGAGTCAGAACCGGTCAAGAGGTTGAAAAAAAGACCTGAGCCTGTTGAAGGCACTGGAGAGACCTCCTGGCCCGGAGGCAGTACCGCCCTGCTGAAACTCGAGGTGCCAACTCTAACGTCTCCTAATATCGCGCTCCATTCAACGCCTAATTCCATTTCATCCGTCAGGGTTATCTCTAAGATTTTGGCCTCAATCATCACCTGTTTGGGCACAGTATCCCAGTAATTGATTATGGTTTCAATCTTTTTGATGTTCTCCGGGGTGTCTTCAACAAGAATGGTCTTGGACGCTTCATGAAACTTGAGCGTTTTTATGCCCGGAATGCTGCTCAGGATCTCTTGGATCTTAGCGACTTCAGCGTATCTGAGCTTGAAGATTCGTATCTGTAGCCTATCAATCTGCGGATCCCTGGCTTGCTTGGGCTTATAGACATAATAGATGTCCCCGTGCTTGTAGAAACCAAATCCTCCCGCCTGAGTGATAGCGTGCAGGGCTTGATCTAGAGTTACTTGAAAGAGGTGGATTGAGATCTTACCGGATACCTCTTTTGCTGTTGCAATATTGATTTCCTGATCCATGGCAAGGGCAGACAAGGTATCGCGGATGTCAGTATCGAGGAAGTTAAGATTAATCAAATTGGCAGATGGGTTTTTCTGGAAGCTACGGGTCTTATCATTTTTAAGTTGGGCTAAGTAAAAGGAGTTACGCTTTTCTCTACCAGATGGTTTTTCTCCATCTAGCTGTGCGAAAACAGGAGCGGCGGCTATTGCCAGGGTCATAAACAGACCAAAGATATTCAATGTTTTTCTACTCATTCTCTTCCAGCTTTAATCGTATGTTTTTATAAGCCGACCTTAAAAAGACCTCTTTTTTCTCAACCCTTACCACTGTATAGTCACCGATCCGTTCGCCGGTGCGAACGAGTTTGTCATTGATAATGGCGATGGGGTTTTTACCACCGACAATCACCCCCTTGAGTTGCAAAGAACTGCCCCTGTTCGAAGATGCACCTTCTGTGGACAGCCGACTTGCTCTCGGCGGCGATTTCAGGGGAGCAAAAATGTCTCTGATAACTGCGCGTGTTGACTCCCTCACAACCGATTCCCGTCGTTGGGTGTTTTTCAGGTTTGCCTTTTCTGGCTGTGAAAACTTAAACTGAGTGACGGGCGTAGTGGCAGAGGAGGGGGCCGCATTCGGGCTACGTTTGGGCTTTTTGTGAACAAAACGAAAGTACCCTAAAGTAACCAGCACCAAAGCCAAGCCGATTACTAGATATATTTTTACCCGCTCACTTTCCTTTGTTTGCAAGAACGTAAAGTTAGCCACTCGTCCACCACAGCTTAGCGTTGAAAAACACTGGCTATTAACTCAACTTGGCATTTATCAGCAAGACTGGATCTGCTAATGACCATTTTTTCTGTCACCACAACGCGGTTCATAGTCTCGAGATCATGGAGCAAGCGATAGATATTTACAAAAGAGCCCTTGAATATCAGGCGAATTGGAATCTTGGTATAGTGTTTCTCTTCAACAGTGGGTAGTGGTTGCATGCTCGTCAATACGATCTTTCTTTCATGCATCAAGGCATCAACTTGTTTTAGGACTTTGCCGATATGAGCTGACTCTGGAATCCGTGCATTCAAGGATTCCAACTTTCTTTTTGTT
The DNA here is from genome assembly GCA_965603145.1 of uncultured Syntrophobacterales bacterium. GTDB lineage: Bacteria > Desulfobacterota > Syntrophobacteria > BM002 > BM002 > BM002. The sequence goes on along the minus strand of CBFDBW010000008.1, from coordinate 14,121 downwards.
GTATCTAACAGGACATTGAGATGTTCCAAATTAGCCTCAGCTAAATTCAATTCTTTCATTTTTTGAGATATGATTTCGTTTTCTTGGCGAATTAATCTACGTTCTTTTATCACTTGCGTGCTAAACCAATAACCAGATGCAAGTGTTACGATGGCCACAATGGCAAGACATGTTCTATCCAACTTTCTTATATCTATAGGCATGACAAATTATACTTTCGGAATATTACACTCTATTTGAAACTGGATTAGCTTTACTGCTCTCCGCTCACCCTGATTGCTTTGTCTGAGTACAGACTCGGTGGCATGTTTCAAAATCACAGACTCGAACAGAGTCGCACTGGATAGTTGATCGAGAAAATTCCCAAGTTTATCGTTTGAATAAGAAAAACCGGTCAGTATCAAACTGGCCTCAACCGCCTCTTCTTTGCCACCATCTATGACGAGCTGTGTCAGCCAGATAGATTCATTCATAGTGTCAGCAAGCTTAGCGCAAATTTGAAAATAGGGTTCATAATTGGTTACGGGTTCCAGAACTGCTTGATGCTGGCTCAGCCTGTCAAGTTCCTCTTGAATCCGTCTGATTTCCTCAAATTTAGTACCCAGATAAGTACGCATATCAGTTAGCGTCGTCACCGCACCCTTCCTGGGAAGAAAGAGGTGTGTTCCAGAGAAATAGAAGCCCCAAGTCAATGTAAACAGGATGACAAGACACCCGGCCCAAAAGCAAAGGTGCCGCAACAAATCTCGCCGAGCAAGAACCTCTCCTGGTATCAAATTGAGTTCTCTTAAAGCCATGTCACCTTTCGCATAGCTAGGCCTAGGGCCAAACCAAATCGAGAACCTTCCGATACGTCCGGTATAATGCCGTCGTCAGATAAACTTACTTTGCTCAAAGGATTCATCAATCTCGCCGGAACATTTAGTCGCCGTTCAAGGTGGCGATCCAGATAGTGAATAGTACTTCCCTGGCCGTAGATGTAAATTCCTTCAAAGCTTTCACCATGTTCCTCTGACCTCGCATAACCGATAACCTGGTGGAATTCATGAACGAGTTCTTCAATATGGGGGTTTATGATTTGGTAGATGGCGCGGTACATGTCCCTCATGTCATCTTGTTCCACCACTTCTCCACCAGAATCGACACCCTTGCTGCACTCCAGACAATCTCCGTGGAAAAGGCCGTATTTCTTGAGAAGAACTGCTGCCTTTTCCTTGTCTTCGCAGAATTCAAGGTTGGCTTGAAGGCTTTTCAGTAGCATTTGGACTCCCCACGGAACATGACGCTGAACCAAAATGCTGTTTCTGGTCACAACGGAAAGCAGGCTTTGCCCACTGCCGATGTTGCACAAGATAGTGGGATTTTGAATGCTTTTGTGAGTGTAACTATGGAGTCGGATCAATGAAGAGATACCACTGTCCACCGCTTCAACAGTAAGACCAGCATTTTTCAGCAGGAGAAGATATTGCATCATGTGATCCCTGCGGACTGCATTGATGCTGGCCCTGTACTTATTAACATCGCCAGAGATGAACGGCGTGAGCGAAGGATAATCTATGATGGCTTCTTCCAAGGGAAAGTTAATGAAGTCTTTGGATTCTCTTAGGATGACTTGTTCTATGGTTTCTTCCCTGTGAACCTCAAAGGTTATGGGGAAACTGAGGAGATATTGAGAGGGAAAATGAACCACAGCTCTCCTGCCTCTAAATCTCTTGTCTTTGGCAATTTCCCTTAGCACAGGAATCAACCCATCTCCCCCGTTGAAGATTCCTTGAACTGCCCCCTCGCATTCTCGATGCACGAATCCCCGGGCAACCAGATCCTGCCGGTTCTTCTTAAGTTGGGCCGCGTAAATATTGTTGCTGCCTATGTCAATGCCTACGGGATATATTGCTTTAAGATTCAAGCCAAAGTCCTCCGAATTCTGTTGAGGAAACTTATTCGTCAGCAATTGGCAGAGAGTAACAGTTGCTCTCTGCAAGTTGAGGCCGAGAGATTGTCCTCCAAGTCGATCGTCTGAAATAGGTCAAGGTACATTCAACCACCGTCGGGAAAACATTCGGACTACAACCTCTCCCCACTCGTGGATTCTCTGTGCAAGGCTCATGCCATGTAGATTGGTTTTATGGGCCTTGGCGATAAGAAATCTGGCATCATTGTTGCTTTCGAAATAGCGAACAATAATATCCTTGAATATGCTCGGACTACATACACCATGATCAGTACTGACCGATCGTTGCCGATCTGGCAGAAATATAGCGCTTCAGGGCGCAAGCTGAATCAGGAGACATCGACAGGTTTCACCTTATTGGAGACATTGATCGTTCTGTTGGTGCTGGGCATCGTGGCGATGGTTTCGCTGCCGGCTCTGCATGGAGCTTTGGAGGACTCCCACCTTTCCGCTGCAGCAAGCGAGGTGGTCAATGCCCTCGAATTCGCCCAACTCACCGCCGTAAGTTCCGGTTCAAAGACCCGCGTGACTATCGACGCCGACACGGACACTATTCTGGTTGAGCAGTTCATGCCCGCCGTCGGCCTGTTGGGTAATGAGACCCAACTGAACGAGAGCAATGTGGAGGGTGGGATATTTGTAGTAATGGGCAATCCGCTGAATCGGGGGACCGACTACAACATAAGTTTTGCAGGTGCGAATCAGTTCGCCGGCGCCGACATCACCTCAGTCGCCTTTGGAACGGGCAATTTGGTTGTGTTCGACCCGCAGGGCGCCCCCTCAGACGGCGGTGCGGTCTCCCTGACCGTTGGCAGCCGTCAGGTGGTTGTGAACCTGGATTCGCTGTCTGGAAAAGTCAGCCTGACGGATTAGGTGAAACGGAAAGCAGCTGAAGTGGTGAGGCCTTAAGGGCCGGCCGTTTGAGAACATGCTGTCCCTTTGTCATAAGGATTCTGAAATGATCTGGGAGATGAAGTCTTGCAGCCGCGGTTTTACTCTTCTCGAGGCCCTTTTTTGTGTGACAATTCTGGCGCTCATGGTCCTCGGTTTTTCGGCGATATACAATTCGGGCTTCCGGTCCCTCGATGCCCAGGCTGACCGCGTGTTGCTCGATAGCCGTCTACGAGGCAGGATGGAGTTCCTCGTGAGTACAAGTTTCGGCGCACTCAGTGATGGCTCTGAGGTGGTCACCATCAAGGGGAATAACCATACGATCACCTGGACCGTGGCGCCGGTGGATCTAAACGGTGACAGTGCAACCGAGCCCAGCGCAAAACAGGTTACCGTTTCAGTGTCCGGGCTTCCCGATCGTTCGCTAACCACCATCCTGGTCGACCACGAAGGGAAGCTGGGCAAGTTATGAAAGCAACGAACGAAAAAGGGCTGACCCTGCTTGAACTGCTGATCAGCATCGCGATACTGGCGATTGTAGTCGGTGCGGCCACTCTCTTTACTTCCACCAGTATAAACACCCAAAGGCAGGGCACGGCCAGGTCCAAGCTATATCTTGAAGGGTTGCTGGCCATGGAGCGCATGGGCAGCGGGGTCCGGCGCTGCACCTATTTCCTCATACCCAATGCTCATAGGCCGACACGGGATATCTTGGCCTTTTCCGGAAGAGTCAATGAAGACAACGATTTTTACTTCAACGACCCGCTCTTTCCAAGAATAGACGAAGACCCGGATTATGATATGAATCTGGACAATCAACCGGGAATAGGGGGGCTGGATGACAATGGCAACGGGTTGGTGGATGACGGTAGCGACAGGGAGGATGATGACGAAGACCTCAGCAAAAATGAGGATTGGTTGGATGGTGTCGATAACGATGGTGACGGAAACATTGATGAGGATTTTAACGGAGACGCCAACGGTGATAACCAACCAGGCATAGCCGGAATCGATGACAATGGCAACGGGTTGGTGGATGACGGTGGCGACAAGGAGGATGATGACGAAGACCTCAGTAAAAATGAGGACCCCCTGAATGCCTCGATATATGTATTCGACAGCGGCAGCAAAACGCTTCGGGAGTCGTTTCCCCATACAGGCGAGAGCACTGATCTCTCGCAGCATGTCACTTTCTTCCAGGTGACGTACGAAGCTCCGGGAAGGATTCTTATCGAATTGACGCTTGCCGGCGATGCTGGGGAAAACCTCACTTTCTCCGAGTATGTATGTCCCAGAAACACGTTCCAGCGAGCCGGAAAACGGGTAAGGTAATACCGATTCCATGGAGAAACTTCGAGCGAACATAATAGCAATGCGATCTGAAGCAGGCGTTGGCTACGTTGCCATTCTGGTGCTCTTGGCTATTCTGAGCACATTGGGCTTGGCTTTTATCCACAAGGTTGGCATGCAACAGTCAGTGGTTATGAACCAGAAGCCTGGCATGCAGGCCCATTATCTCGCCGAAAGTGGAGCCAACCATGCCCTGTGGCGTCTCCTGAATGAACCGGGCTTTCCTGCTTCCGAAACCGTCTATTATATGCACTCTCTTGCAAATGGCCGCTATGGATACAAGGTTCGAAAACCTACCCTGACCACATTTGGAACTGTAGCAACCGTGGGGGCTGTGGCCAATGTGGTCGCAGAGCAAAGCTACGTTCAGTACCTTCGCCCCTACGACATCCTAACCGCTTATAGCAGTACCTCAGGTGCGAAACCGAAGCACAGACGACTCATCGGTGCCAGCTGGAGTGAAAACGCTGTCGACACAGTGAGCATAGGGTCTGACGAGGCCCAATGGATTGTGCTTAGAGGTTGCCCCGTAAGAAAAGAGATCATCATGGGAACGCTTGACAGTGCTGAAGACATGAATTTGGCCGTTTGGGATGGAACCTCCTGGGGTAATCTGATTGAATTCACTCAGGACACTGGAATATCATTGAATAGATGCTTTGATATCGCCTATGAGAATAGTTCGGGTGAGGCGCTGATGATCGGTCGATATAATGGCGGTAGTTCTGTAGGTTACAACATCTGGGACGGAAATGCGTGGGTCTTTGCCTCCCCCCAGGAAGATGTCAACCTCACACCCCAAGACGATTTGAGGTACCTCACCATGGCATCCAAGCCCCGTAGTGATGAGATCCTGATTGGAGCAGTTCAGAAAAACACAGACCTGAAGGTGATTCAATGGGATGGCGCCTCCTTCAACGATCTGGGTGAGATCGAGACAGACATGGCAGCAGCCACCTATGGAAGTGCTGAAATTGTCTACGAGCAGCAGTCCGGCGACGCCCTCATTCTGTGGACCAAGAAAAATTCAAATGAGATTTGGTATCGTGTATGGAATGGAACAACGCTCGGCCCCGTGGGTCAGCTTCCAGACTTTGGTGGCGAACTCCATGTGATCCGCGCTGCCGCCGATCCGACGAGCGACTATATAGTCATTGCAGGGCTGGACAAGTTCTACGACTTGAATGTGGCTGTCTGGGACGGCGACAGTTGGATCGATTCCAGAGAACTCACTACGGCTGCTGCCGCACCCTATGGTCAAGTCTTTGACGTTGCCTGGGAACATTCGGGAGAAGAGGTGATGGTCGCGTGGGCACCCTGGGGTGGAAGCTATAATGTTCAGTATTTTAGCTGGCGCCAGGGCACACCGCTGGCCGATCATGCGGTACAGGTCGGTCCCAGTGTTCAAAACAACATTCCTTGGGTCGTCCGGTTATTCCCAATTTCAGGCACGGAAAAGATTGGACTTCTGGTTCAGAACAAAAGCAATGAACTGCGCTACAGCCTCTGGACCGGCAATACCTTCCTGGGCGATCCCGCAATACTCGTTGAATCCAGCCTTCCGGTAAACTTTGTGCCGTTCGGTATCGCTGAGTCTGGGGTCACCTACACAGGGGGATCAGGTTGAAATCATAGGACAATTGTCTGAGGACGCCCTTCATCCCCGCGGTGATCCAGATAAGAGACAGCTTGAAAGCATGCTATGAGTGAATGATTGAGCAGTCTCAATCTAAGGAACCGTGTGAGAGTCTTCGACGAGCAGAGAGCGAGACTCAAGGGCATCATGACCGTGCGACCCGACCCTAGCCAGGATTATTCATGAATAATCCTGGCTAGAAAGTTGCAGCCCATAGTCAAAAAGGATTTAAAGAATTTTTCGTAGATCCTGCTTGATATCCAACAGAAGGACCCACCGGGTGTCGAGGAACTCCTGGAGGCTAAAAGGAAAGAATCGAGTGGGGGGATAGAGCCTTTCTGAGTGACTCTGCTAACCGAAGACTATTTAACCGTCAACAATACGAATTCATCCAAGAAGATCAATAGGTGTCGTGATTACCCTGATCGCCAGCAATGAAAACACCGGTCTTGACGTAGAACTTCCAGCCGGTGTCCGTCGCAGAGGAGTCCCTTGCTGTGATGTCTGTGGTGGTAATATCAACAAGCAGATCAGTCTTATCATTGAAAGGGTTCATGGGCAGCAACGCCGCCTTAAGGTAGGGGCCGTATTTAAAAGTCGCATCTTTGTTTACCGATACCTGGCCGGCCACTGAGGTGTATCGAGTAAGCTGTTCCAGGAATGCAGTGCTTGATTCGGCCGGAGTCGCAACGTCGGTTCCCGAGCCATCCGTTTTCTTTTGTCCCGGGTATATGCCGTTGTGATGATGGAAGTAGAGTTCGATGGCGCCCCTCATAGCGCTCACGTTCGTTTGCAGGCTGCTCAGTTTAGCGTCATCGGTGGAGATGGAGATCTGCGGAATAATAATCATAGCAAGGATTCCCAGGATGATGACCACAATGAGCATTTCAATTAGGGTAAATCCACCCTCGTGTCTGTTTGCCTGATTCGTCGCATGTGTAATCACTGCTGTACCTCCATCAAAACCTGAACCCTTATTTCTTAATAAATATGCAAACTTCGTGCCTTATCCGGTCTAGAAGTGGGCAGGAAATACGCTTGCCCTGTTGAATTTCCCGAAGGGAACCCTGTTCTACAGGGCGAGCCGGGAGCATTTTCAATACACTGCATGTGCCAGTCTGAACACCGGAAGTATGACTGATGCAACGATACAGCCTATCACCCCTCCCAAGACAACGAGCGCGATGGGCTCAATCATTGAAGCCAGACTCTTGAGTTCCTGATCCACCTCTTCATCATAGAACTGTGCTAACCGGAGCATAACTTTGGCCAAGTTTCCCACTTCCTCTCCAGTAGAAACCATTTGTTTGACAGAATCCAAAATATATGGATTGGTAGCAAACGACTCTGCAAACCTACCTCCTTGCTGCACGTGGTCCATGATCTGATCTATAAAACGGATAAAATACCGGTTCGTTATCGTACCTCTGCTTGCTTGCAGGGCTTCTAGGAGCGGAACTTGACTGGCCATCAAATGTCCGAGTGTACGAAGGAATTGACAGGTATATATTTTATTATAAAATCTGGATACTACCGGGGCGCTCACCGCGAATCGATCCACCAGAGCTTGACCTGACTCACTCTCTTTCCAAAGTTTGATGCCCACTACCAGTCCTAAACAGCAGACGATGTAAGCCCACCAGTATCCCCGCAGAGAATCGCTCATGGCCATCAGAAACCTGGTGGTAGGAGGTAAGATATGCTCCTTTCCTGCAAAGAATGTGGTAAATTTGGGCAGGACGCCCACCAGAATAAAGATGACCACTAGAGCTCCGACAAAGCACAACAAGGCAGGATAGGTCAGGGTGGATCTTAACTGGGCTATTAAGGCCTGACGTTTTTCCTGCATTTCCACGATCCGGTCCAGGATTTGCTTCAAGAAACCGCTTGTCTCGCCTGCCTTGATCATACTGGTGAAAACACTATTGAATACTCGAGGATGGCGTTTCATAGCATCGGAGAGTTGGCGCCCTTCCTCGATATCCCTTTGCATTGCTTGTATAATTTTTTTCAAAGCGGGATTCTTGGTCTGATTTGCTATTGCCCTGAGTGTTGCAGTCAGTGGGGTTCCGATTTCCAGCATCAGGGAAAGCTGAGATGAGAAAAAAATCAACTCCCCAGGTTTGATGGCTCTGCCAAACCTCCTGAACCTGGCTCGCTGAGGTTTCAGGATGATGTCAAATAAGGATTTAGGGGCTTTTTCAGCGAAGCGAGAACTTTTTGGATTGTAACTAATAGCCATGGCAGATTTCCCGTGAGAAAATCAGTGAGCTCATTTTATCCGGGTTCGAGGCAGAAAACTGAGGCTTGATCATCGGTTATGCGTTCATAGATGTCCCCCGTTTTGCCTCCTCAATGGTGGTAAGTCCTTCCAGGACTTTTTGATATGCTAGATTTTTCAGGGTCAGGGAGCCATTACTCCTTTGGTATTCGTGAAGGGTCTCAATGGTTGGATTGGTCAAGATCAACGATTGCAACCCTTGGTCAATCTCAAAAAGTTCGTAAATTCCGGTGCGGCCTTTGAATCCAGAATCGTAGCAGCTGGAACATCCCTTTCCTTTTGCTAGACGCAACTTTTTACTTTCATCACAACCCAGTTCTTTCAAAATGTCCTTCGGGGGATAATACTGGCTCTTGCATTCTGAACAGATAGTGCGCACCAACCGTTGTGCTAGAGACGCCAGCAAAGATGAGGAAATGAGATAGGGCTCGATGCCCATCTCGAGAAGACGTGTGATGGCACTGGGGCTATCGTTGGTATGAAGCGTTGATAGAACCAAATGTCCGGTGAGTGACGCTTGAACAGCGATCTCGGCAGTTTCCCGGTCACGAATTTCGCCCACCATTATGATGTCCGGGTCCTGCCTGAGGGCGTGTTTCAGAAATCTAGCAAAAGTGAGACCGATAGCGTGCATTACCTGATTCTGATTGACTCTCTCTAACTGATACTCTACGGGATCCTCAATTGTTACTAGATTCTTTTCTGGGGCGTTGAGCAAGGATATGGCAGAATACAGAGTTGTTGTCTTACCGCTGCCTGTAGGGCCGCACACTAGAATTAGTCCGTGGGATATCCTGATTAGAGATTTGAATCGATCAAGTACAGCCGGGGCAAATCCCAGCTTGTTGATATCCAGCATGGCTTTGCTCTTGTCCAAGATTCTCAGCACCACTTTTTCTCCATGAATTCCTGGCATGGAGGAAAAGCGGAGATCCACCTTTTGGCCTTGCACATGGACCTGTATCCGGCCATCCTGGGGCATACGCCGTTCTGCAATGTCCAGGTTGGCCATAACCTTCAGCCTAGAGATTACGGCTGGGTGCATTTCTAGCCTGGGAGACATGAGTTCATAGAGGACACCGTCTATTCTGAGTCTCACCATGAATTTTCCAGGCTGGGGTTCGAGATGGATGTCACTGGCACCGTCTCGGATGGCCCTCAATAAAATCATATTGGTCCAACTGATGACCGGGCTTCCCTCCGCCATCTCAGCGATCTCGCTGATCTCTTTCTCAGTGGGATTTTCCACCAGTTCAATTTCGGCCTCATCGAAGGAAGCCATGACTTCATCTATGCTCACCTCTGCTTTGTAGGCTTCATGGATGGCCTCTATGATGTCATCCTTACGACAGAGTACCGGCTGGACCTCCAAGTTGGTAATTTTGGAGACCTCGTCGAAAACAAAGAAGGCGTGGGGATCAGAAGTGGCCAAAGTCAGAACGTTATTGACTCGAAACATTGGAATAACTTCGAAATGAAGAGATTTTTCTTTAGGCAAAATATGCACGATCCGGGGATCAACCAAACCCTTGCGTAGCCAAATGTGAGGAATCCCAAGTTGTTCCGAAATGACTGCTGTCAATTCATCTCGGGTGATAATCTCCTCCTCTAACAATAGTTGACCTAGTGGCTTGGACGTCTCTCTCTGGCTACGGAGAAATTTGCTAAGCTGTTCAGCTGTAATTAGCCCTTTGCCAACCAGAATCTCACCGATTTTTTTTCTTCTTGGGACAGGACGGCTTTTCATAGTTCACTTCTAATGGCTTCGTGAATATCTTCGTAGACATGCAAATGTATGAGCCGGGTTGCGACAAATATGTCGCGGCACACATCGTTCAAGCCCATTATTTTCAATAAACTGCCTCGATTTCTCAACTCTTCGTGCATTCGTACCAACAGCTCAAGAGCTTCACTGTCCATGAATGTTACAGCCTTGCAGTCCAGGATAATATCTGCCCTCTGTTGATTGATGCACTCATCAAAGGTTGTTTGGAGTTCTTCACAGGTTTCATATGTCAATGACTCTTTGGGCGCAAGAACCGTCCTGGTACCAACTTTCGCTATAGAAATTGCGGGTGATGGTTTCATGCTGTCAACTTTTCTCTTCGGGGTTGCATCCCTGCTCAAGCCCGAGGTCTCTTGTAAATACCTCTTTAAATACCTTAACCAAATCGGGGTCCAGCTGGGTTCCCGCGACTTTTTCCATCTCTTTGAGGGCCTCTTGCGGAGGTTTTGCCGGGCGATAGGCCCGGTTAGAGGTAATGGCATCGTAGGTGTCGGCAACAGCAATTATGCGGGCCTCCAGCGGAATCTTCTTGCCTTTTAATCCCTGCGGATACCCTTTACCGTCGTAGCGCTCATGGTGGTGCAGGATGCCAGGCAGTGAACTTGCCAGTTGCTCGAGGGGTTCCAAGATGGTGTAGCCCTTCCTGGGGTGGTTCTTAATAATTTGATATTCTTCGTCCTTCAATCGCCAGGGTTTATTCAGAATAGATTCCGGAGTACCCATTTTTCCACTGTCGTGCAGAATGGATGACCATTGGAGTATTTTTTTCCGCTCGTTGTCCCAACCAAGTCTCTCTGCCATAAGGAGGGAATATCGACACACTCGTTCAGAATGCCCACGGGTATAATCGTCCTTGGCCTCGAGGGCGAATACCAGTGACTTCACCATGTTGATGACGAAACGTTCCAGGTCACGGTAAAGATCTGAATTGGTAATAACCACGGCTATTTGTTCTGCCATCGAGTCCAACAGCCTCAGTTCGCTTCGGCGGAAAATTTCCTCCAAGTTGAACGAGACGAGCCCCATCCAGCCGTAGAAGTTCCCATTGTGTTTCATCTTTACCGCAAGGAAGCGATAAGGCTCCGGAGCATGATCTTTGAATCCTGGGGTTGTCCTTGAATCGTTAACGATGAAGTAGCCCTCTTCCAAGGAAGGTGAATTCAGCGGGATAGAGTCTATGAGGCCGTTGATGAAGTCGTCGTGCTCACTGATCTTCTCTGGGATTTTCCCAGTGCAGGCCAGGGCGTTGTACTCTGGTCGCTCCGGCAGTTTGGCAAAGGCCATGTCTGTGCGCATTGTATCCAAAAGGGTTGCAACGAGCTCTCTTAGCATGGTACCTGAAAAGGTTATGCTTTTGACTTGATTGGCAATTTTGGAGTAGAAACAGAGCTGTTCAAAGTTATCGGTCAGCTCTTCGGCCATTTGTTGCATCTCTTGTTGGGAGGTCAGTCTGTCTTCCACAAATTGCGCCACCTGGTTGAGAAGTCTTTCCATCTCGTCGGCCCGGCCCGGTTGCGGTGCTGCTGTGGTTTCTGGCAGTGGTTTTTGCTGAGAGTTTGAGCCAAAGGCTATGAGGGCGCCTGCTACTGCCTGCCCGTTCCTGATGGGAACACCGAACAGTCGTTCTCCGGACTCAAATGCAACATGCTGGAAGGAAGCCCTGCTCATAATACGCAGTGAAAAGTCCTGAAGCTCCTCACGGGCCGGCTCTGCAGGCTCATCTGGGCCTGAAGAAAACACCAAGCCCTCAGCAGCATCCCAAATCTGGAAGTTCAAATGGCTGACTTGAGACAGGCTTGAGAGAAACTCCTTAAATGGGCCTAAATCTATCATTGCGCTTGGTTCCCACAATATTGGTCAACGCATTTCAGAATTGTCTGGAGGCTGAAGGGTTTTTCAATGAACACAGTATCTTGCAATTGTTCTATCCAATCACGCTCAGTAGGAGATATCCGAGCAGTCACGACAATGGTTAAGAAAGGCCGAATCTTCTTTAATTCGTTCGTCCGTTCACAGAGGGTCTTGCCATCCATCTTTGGCATCATGATATCTGTGATTACCACATCAGGTTGTAGCGTCTGGATAAGTTTGAGGCCTTCTTCGCCATTTTTGGCTAAAGTCACTTGGTATCCTCGCTTTTTCAATTTGAGTTCGATCACACGTCTGATATGAGCCTCATCGTCGATGACCAGAACTCGTTTATTGTTTTCCAAGGTAATATTCCTCCTTCGGTAGCCTGATCATGAAATGACTTCCCTCGTCCGGCTTGCTGTTAACCTCAATCTCTCCACCGTGGAGGCGAACGATTTCTGAGGTTAATGCAAGCCCCAGGCCACTTCCGGTCTGCTCGGTAACGCGAGGATCTGTTGAGCGATAGAACTTGTCAAAAATATGGGGGGGATCTGCCTTTGCAATGCCGCAGCCATCATCGGTGACTTCGAAGATTATAAAGTCATCCTGTTCGGTGAGCATGAATTTAATGTGCCCGTTTTCAGGGGTATACTTTACTGCATTGCCCAAGATATTAATGATTGCCGCTTTGAGCAGCTCCTTGTCGCCCACAAGAGAAGGGAAATTATCCGGAAGTTCTCTCTCAATGCTAATGTTTTTTTTCAAAGCAGTTCCCTCGACGGCCGCCATGCAGTCGTTAAAAAGCCAATCGCCTTTTATCAACCCTTTTTCTATGGTCAGATTCCCCATCTCTATTTTCGAAATACTTAGAAGATTTTTTACTAAACTGGTTAATCGGTTCGTTTCTTCACTAATGGTATTATAGAATTCTTTTTGTAACTCAATATTTTCCAATTCATTATCAAGTAACATTTCATTATATGATTTAATAGTTGTTAAAGGTGTAAGTAGCTCATGTGTAATACTTGCAATAAATTCGTGCTTCTGCCTTTCTGTCGACTTTTCTTTAGTCACATTTTTTACACAAATTACTTTTCCAATAACAGATTCTTCTCGATCTCTTAGGAAAGACACTGAGGCCATAAAGGTCTCATTCGGTGCAAGATCAGGAAATTCAATATCAATAGAACTAGGTCCATTATTTTGAGTCACACCATCTTGATTCAAAATAAATGAGTTTATTTCATTATGATCAAATGATTCATTCAGTGGCCTATCAACTATTTCCTCCCTGGTCTTATTGAGAATGTTGAGCATATAGGCATTTATATAATTAATATTATCCTGAATGTCGGTTACAATAATCCCGTAGTTCATTGAATCAAGGATGTTCAAGATGTTAGTTTTCTCAAAAGAAATTACTCCACATTTGGTTGTCAAGTTGGTGTTTTCCGCCTCAATCTTCTCGTGCTTCTGTTTAAGCTGTACTAATGATTGTTCAAGATCTGCGATCACATCGGCGATTGCTGCATCCTTCCTCAGACCGGTGGAGACTGAGCTTGAATCCATATAGATTCTCTTGAAATTGGCGTTGACTTCGTTCAGCGGTCGAATTGCGAGAGTGATGCCATGATGGAGAAGCAATATAGTGGCGAGTATGAAAAAGGCCATCATGGCCAGTAGCCTGAGGCGCTTTGAAGAAAAAAATGAAACTGGAGCAATATTAAAGCCTAATCGCACGATGCCACTCTTTTCACCATTTTGATAAACGGGCTTGGCGAACTCATTGATGGTAGTGTTCGATCCAGTGAGCCTAAAGGTTTGTTGCGTCAATCCCTCCACATACAATGACCTCATGAGGACTTCAGGCGGTATTTTGGAAGCAACATTGTGGTTCACAAAAGAGACAAGAGGTTCTCCAGTCCGGTCATGTATAAAACAGTAAACGAGACCCTCAGAAGAAACTTGTTCCGCGAGGGTTTTAAGAAATAAATTGTTCTTGTCTCCATAGAAATATTCGATCGGATGGAGGGCAATGAGGCTAACCAGATAATTTCCTTTTTTGAGAATGTCTTGTGTTCTAAATCTCTCCTCATCTCGTATCAAGGTGTGGGCAAAAACACTAATTCCAATCAGGATGATGGCAACCAATATCACACTTACCCTCTTGATTTGCATTAGATATCCCCTAGGATTTTGTCACTGGTTTCTTGAAGTTCCCTGCAGTCCCCAGTCCCGCTAAAGCGGGATTCCAAATGTCTATTCGATATTATTGTAGTTCGCTCGCTGGAGCATTTTCAAAGTCTGGCACCTGTATTGCGGCAATGTCAAAACCGTGCACATCATCACGGGAAACGCGTAAATTCTCCGGGTAA
>CBFDBW010000007.1:0-23916 GCA_965603145.1 uncultured Syntrophobacterales bacterium | reverse complement strand
GGTGTCAGGTGTCAGTGAAGAAAAACAAAAAAGCTGAAATCTGAACACTAAAATCTTGATCATTGTGATATCTAATTTCTATCAACTCCTGACTTCTGACTCCTGGCTCCTGTATTCTTTGATTTCTTTATTTCATTTTAGGCACTTTAGACACTTTAGGCATTTAGAGCTCTCCATGCTATATCTCGATTCCAAAAAAGTTGGCAATGAGAAAGGCCAGTCTTTTTCTCAGCACAGAGTAGGAATAGTGCCTGGTTGCCACTTTGTAGTTGTGATTTACCATGCCGTCCCGTCTCTCCGGTGACTCCAATACATCTCGTACCTGGTTGACCACTCGATCCGTAATGAATCCATCCATGACGATCAGATCAAAACCCTGCGGTTCGATGTCCCGGACAAAAACCTCATAACGATTGATCAAAATGGGCTTTCGAAAATAGGCAGCTTCCAGAAAAGCATTGCCGAAGCCTTCATACAGGCTGGTATAGGTGACAAAATCAGCGTGGGGATATACGTCCCAAAGAGTATAAAGTTTCTCCCCCTTTTCATTGACGCCACGATTCTCACCAATGTGGCAGGAAACCAGCTTTAGATCCACCTTATGATCTCGGGCATGATCTTCAACGAAAGTGGCGTAGTCATATCCCTCGTCACCGGCCTCATGAGAGATGACCAGCTTGTATTTCGGATCTCCTAGCTGACTCACCAACTCAATTGCATGTTCGATGCCTTTTCTCTGGACTATCCTGGTGGGTTGCAAAATGAGGACATCACCCTCCTCTAGACCAATTTCCTGACGAAAATTCTTACTATACTCGATATCCGCTTGCGGCTCATTTTCGAAATCCAGCACATTTGGAATGACGGTAGCTGAAATCCCGGTCCGCAGGGCCAATTCTTCTTGTGCCAGACTACTGATCACCACGTGCTGGATACTTGGCAGTTTGGGGGGAAATGCCATCTGCAAATAATCCTGCGCTGCGTTCAGCGAGAAGCGAAGCCTTTCCCAGTGAAAATCGTGGTGATGGGCAATGGCAGGGATGCCGGTTTCGGCAATTAACTCGGTAACCGCCAATCCCAGGGGGATATGCATGGGAATACTCAAAACATTCTGGGGAATAATGATGTCGATGTCGAACTTTTCGATGAATTCGTAAAGCCTTCCCTTGAGGTAATTCCGCATGGCATGGATATGACCGCTGGTCTCTGAAGTCCTATGTTTGACTCCAAAGACGTGCTCGTTGATCCTGCGGACCTCCTCATGTTCAAAAAAGGCCTCGGGCACCAGCATATTTGAGCTGGGTTCACGGTCCAGCTCCCCGGCAAACCAGTAGGAAACGTGCTTCCTATCCCAGAGAAGCTGGGCCCACTTGGCCGCTTCCAATGAAACACCATCTGTTCCCGCAAACCGGGTGGATATGAAGCCAATGTTCTTGCCCATGGCAGGCTCCTTACAGCCCACATGCAGTAAGTAACGTCTGGTAGTTGGCGATCACTATTCCTGCAAGGCCACCTTTTCCCAAACGCACACTCTGGTCATTGCCGTGAAAGAGTACTGCTTGCAAACCATGTGCCTCTGCCGCCAATACGTCATTTTCACGGTCATTGCCAACCACCAGAACCTCCTCAGGCCGGAGACCCAAGTGCAGTACCGTTGTTCTAACCAGACGGAAAAAGTATGGGGAGGGCTTGGAGAAGCCGAGCCGAAAAGAGAGAAAGGTTAGTTTTGGGTCGAAGAACTCATCTGGGTTGATTCCCAGGGTCAGTCCGAGTATGGGCATGGTGTAAAATTGAGAATTGGATACTATTCCCAGCCCTACCCCTCCTTCTTTCAATTTTCTCAACGCCTCAACCGCTCCCGAGAAAGCCCGGACCGGATTTGCCAACATCTCACGGTAGGCTGCAAACATCCGGGGTTGGCTGCCCGTCGAGTTTCCCCCCACCATTCCAATCATGTCAGCCCAGATTTGATCTACTTGAACCTCTGCCGGAGAGATGCCCTGCTCCTTCAGTTCCTTGTGCTCTGAAGCAATTGCCTTAAAAAACCACCGGTGCCAGTCGATACCCACATCTTTGGCAAAGCCGAAGCGTTCAGCGGTTGCCACAAAACTATCCTCACTGGAAACCAGCTGAGCCTGGTCATCAAGATCACCCAAATGAGGACATACCAGCGTACCGTAGACGTCAAACAAAATGACCCTTGGAAGCGGCTCCAAAGGAGGAACATCCCCTCCTGGCACCGTGACCGCAGGTTCAGGCACAGGAAATTCTTGTAGGATTGAAAGCCAATCTTGCACTACCAACCTCCTATGAGGGGACGATGGAACCTCGGAAGAAAATAGAGGTCCAGCAATCTGTTGCTGATCTTTTCAGCGCTTGCCTCTTCAAATGTCTGGCTAAATAACCCCTCGATTGCGGCTGCCAACTTTGTGGCGTGGGGCTGCAATCCAAATTGCTCCTCCACTCGTTTGTTGAAATCATGAGGAAAAATCGCTGGCTCAGCGGCTACCGGATTCAAAGACCGCAGCTCCTGTACGAAAGCGTTTTCTCGAAGGCAGTCAATGAGGCCAAGCTGCTGATTGAGCTCTAGAAAGCCGAAATCTACTGCATCATCAGAAAAAATCGCCTTCACTTCATCAGCAAATCTATCAATGGTGGAGTTGTTGACTCCCAACAGCTGGCCTTGTTTCTGAGCGAATTGGCACCCTTTGCTAATCATCTCTTCCCTAGTTTTCCTGTCAACTGGCACCAAAAACTGCTCATAAAGCGAGTCCCCTGGAAACCCGGCTTCAGCAAAGTCTGAGGTTAGCTCATTGAGATTCCTTCCCACCAAAGGGATGCCCCGGTTGGCTCCCTCCAGAAAGGAGAAACCAAATCCCTCCAACAGCGAAGTGGTGACCACCACATCCGAGGCCAGCAGAAGGTCGTCCAAACCAAAGGCGCTCCCCACCAGTTCATGGCCGAAGCCCACAACCGCAGCATGATTGTGTCTTCTAAACAGGTCTTTTACGGCCTCGGCATAGGGACGTTCCGGCTCTGAGTTGGCATCCAAAGTAACAAGCAGCTGAGGCGGATCGTCTGTAGTTGCAGCCAGGAGCAGAGCTTCCACTACATTCTTGCGCCGAATAAGGCGAATAGGCAAAGTCCACCACTGCCGTTCTGGTTCAAACCGATATCCACGGTTACGAGCATAGCGTTGCAGTTCCACTGCTATTGATTCTTTGGTTTCCTTCTTCTCAGCCCGTATGGAAGCCACCGCATTAGGAAGGTGGAAAATTCGGTCCTTTGGTATTCCGGCTTGGGCCAATCTTAGAGAATCCGCACTATTGAGAACCGCATAGCCAACATTATTGGCAACGGGATAGAAATCCTCCAGACCACCGCTGCCCCAACACCGCCGCAAGTTCATTAGGTTCCACAGCCTACCGCACTCAGCAAAATCATGGATGTGGTGGAGAAACCGATGCGGGGAATCCGTATCTTCTGCCTTTTGTCCCGCAAGCATAAGACCAGCAGTCAGCAGTCCATTTTTGCCGAGAGTGGGGTTATGCGTCCAAAACAAAGAGGTTCCCCGACCTTGTCGGAGAAGCCAGGTTGCCAGAGCTGAAGCATCGTCCCAGAAGTCATCGCGTTCAGACCATACTCGATCACTGTAGTCCAGTCTCGCATCCACCTCAACTTCCACCTGAATACCCATTCGGTTCAGATATTCTGCGAATTCAGCCACCCCGTCCGTCCTGCCAGTCAGAACTCGCAGGGTCCGGTGCGCAAACCATCCTGATTGGCTGAGAGCAAAAACACTGTTCTTGATGGCCGAGCAAACCCCTCCCGGTAACAGGTGATAGTGAATGATGACCAAAGTGTCGGGAATTGGCATGGACTACTTTTTCCTCCTTGGTTACATTATAATAATATCAACCGGTTGGCAACACATGAGAAAACGCAGAGCGCAGAGCGCCAAGCGCATAGCGTTCTTAGGGTTAAGATTCTTCGCTATGCGCTATGCTCTACCTGTCCTGCCTGTCCCGGGCGCAGTCCCGGGGAGCCTGTCGAAGGATGCGCTATGCGAGGTGGCATAAATCTTGAAGATGCTTCAGCGAGCGCACTTCCCGTAGCTTGTTGGAGCGGAGCGGAAATCCCGTCGCCGGGGCTGCGGGGTTAGCGAGCGAACTACAATAAAATGGTATAAATACCTTACATTTCGAATCCCGCTTCAGCGGGACTGCAGCTGGCTGCAGGGAACTTCAACTTTGACTTGCATGTTACAGGCTTTTTTGCCACAATCCCTTCCTACATTGCCAGCAGGTCTTGATAACGCGTTCAGGGGGTCTTCACCGAGATGGGAAAAAACATAGGCTTCGTCTCAACTCGTTTCGCGGGGAACGACGGCGTTTCACTGGAATCGGCCAAATGGGCAGAGGTGTTGGAGGCCAGTGGCCATCGTTGTTACTGGTTTGCTGGAGAACTCGACAGAGACCAGGAAAGGAGCCTCTTAGTTGAAGAGGCTCACTTCGAGCACGATACGGTGAAATGGGTTCAGGAAAAAGCTTTTGGCAGAAAAGGGCGAAAGGCTGTGGTAACAGACATGGTCCATGCCCTTCGCAGCCTCCTGAAAGTTCGCCTCTACGAGTTCATTGAAAAGTTTCACATAGATGTGCTCATCGCCGAGAACTCTCTGACCATTCCCATGCACATTGCCTTGGGGCTGGCACTCACCGAGGTGGCCGCCGAAACAGAAATGCCTACCATCGCCAACCACCACGACTTTTACTGGGAACGAGTGCGATTCTCGGTCACGGGTGTTCACGACTATATCCAGATGGCTTTCCCGCCCAACCTTCCCAACATAATGCATGTGGTGATCAACTCCGTGGCCCAGGAGGAACTCGCCCTTCGCACCGGAATCTCCTCCATTGTTATCCCTAACGTGCTGGATTTTGAAAATCCGCCTCTGGATGACCATGAGTACAATAGCAACCTGCGTCAGGAAATTGGCCTGGAGGAAGGTGACGTCATGATCCTGCAACCCACTCGTATTGTCCAGCGCAAGGGAATAGAGCATGCCATAGAGTTGGTCAAACGCTTACAAGATCCGAGATACAAACTGGTCATTTCACACGAGGCTGGTGACGAAGGGTACGATTACGCCGACTGGCTCCGTGATCATGCCCTGGAGGATGGTGTAGACCTTCGTTTAATTGCCACCCGGGTGGCCGACAAGCGGAGCATTAATGCAAGTGGTGAGAGACAATACACTATTTGGGATGTCTATCCACATGCGGATTTCATTACCTATCCAAGCCTTTATGAGGGTTTCGGGAACGCCTTTCTGGAAGCAATGTACTTCCGCAAGCCCTTATTGGTAAATCGCTATGGCGTTTTTGTCAGGGATATCGAGCCCCAGGCCTTTGACCTGGTGGTAATGGATGGGTTCTTAACAAAAAAGGTGGTGCAGGCCGTTCGTGAAATCCTGGAAAACCCCCAACGGCGAAAGCAAATCGTCGAATACAATTATGAAGTAGCAACCAGGCATTACTCTTATGCGGTCTTACGCAAGAGGCTCAATTTCCTCATGGGTAACTTCTTCGGAATCGAGATGTAAAGACCTCCCTCGTTCTTCTTTTTCATTGTCCGCCCCATAGGTTGGTTTGCTGCAAGTGGGAACCTTCCTATATAATGCATGTTAGAAGTCATCTTTCACGTTGCATCTCCAGCAGCAGTACTTAATTTAGTAACAACAACTACCCAACTACCAATGAGAAATAACCAATGACAGGGAGGCGCTGCCATGACCAGAAAACTTCTTCTCGGCGTGGATGATTCGCAAAACACTTTGCAGGCTTTAAGAAATCTGGCTGGACTCTTCCTGGAGAGCGATACTCATTTGTATCTATTTCATGCGGTGCCAGAGAGTTCCTTGCTCTATCCGGGTGAACTTTCCACTCTGAGTGGCGAGGTCTCCGAGTGGGAAAAGGTGCAGCAACGGCAGGCCCAGCGGGTGCTAGACCAGGCTGTTGGTATGCTGGTGGAGATGGGCTACAAACGGTCACGCCTCCAGGCTGAGAGCATGCTGAAGTCCGTGGACACTGCCCAAGACATCCTGAATGCCAGTGAGAGTGACGAGTTTGCCGCCATTGTCCTTGCCAGAAAAGGTCGATCTGCGGTCAAGCGATTCCTCCTTGGCAGTACCACTACCAAGGTCTGTCAACATGCAGAAGCACAGCCTGTGTGGGTAATCGGGACTCCTCCACTGCAGCCACCCAACATTCTGGCAGCTGTGGATGACTCTGATTACGCCGAGCGGTTGATTGCTCATCTGGCCCAGTACTTTGCTCCATTTCCCGAGACACGCATTACCTTGTTTCATGTGATGCCAGCAAAGCCGCCTGAGTTCTGGGACGACGGTCACATTCTAGATAAGGCGGAGCGGTCGGAACGGGAGGCCGTTGTGGCGAGGTGGCGGTCAGATCACGAGAAGAAAATGGCAGGGATATTTGCCAAAGCAAAGACATCTTTTACCAGTGCTGGAATGGATGAAGTACGCCTTACCACCAAGGTGCCAACCCGAATGCGCGGTATCGCCCGTGATGTTATTGCTGAGGCGAGCAGGGGTGGCTACAACATCTTGGCCTTTGGTCGTAGGGGCATGGCGGCCATCAGTGAGTTCAATCTTGGCAGTCGGGCTGCAAAGATGCTGCAAAGTACGAGTGACTGTACGCTCATTGTAGTGAATTAACTGGTCCGTTGTGTAGCAGGCATAGGGCATGGAGCATGGGGTGTGGAGCTAGGTGCTCTGCGCTATTTATTTTTTTTTGCGATGGACTACGGACCGCGGATTACGGACTGCGGACGGAACACAAAAAAAGGCGAGAATGAACTCGCCCTGATATTTTCTATACATGGTAAACACTCTGTGGCTTTGTGCTTACTCCTCGCCGTCTTCAGTTTCCTTGTCTTCGGCTTCCTTGCCTAAGGCTTCGCACTCTCCAGCCGGACACACTCCTTGGTCGATGTGCTTCTCGAACTCTGAGCGGAAGTGCTTGAGAATGGTTACCACTGGGCTACTGGTAGTTCTGGCAAAGTCACAATAGGGCGCATCCTGCATGACACGGCAGACCAGATCAAGCTGTTGCAGATCCTCTGGCTCTCCCTTTCCCTGAATAATACGCTGCAGAATTTCTCGGAGCTCAACAGAGCCAACCCGACATGGTACGCATTTGCCGCAGGAAACATCCTCCTCAAAATCGAGGAAGTACTTGGCTACCTGAATCATGCAGAAACTATCATCAATTGTCGCTATGAACCCCGAGCGGTCGTAGAGAATTTTTCCGGAGGTTGCTTTCAAAGGATCGATATGGAGCAGATCAAACAAAATGTGCCCTTGCATCAATGTTCCGCTCACCACCTCTCTGGCCTGCTCTGCATTAACCTGCTCGTAGAAAAAACCCTTTTGCGGGAAGCCCACCAGAACCCCATGAGGACAATCACCATTGCAGCCAACCTTCATGGTGCCAACGGTCAACCCTAAGTTCCTGGCGGCAATCTCCTCTTCCAGCACCTTTCGGACTTTTTCACAATCACAGACGCAGTCATCCGAGCCCGCACAGATGGTTACACATGGCCGCTGTTCATCGGTTCGGCAAAAACTTGGGATTTGAGGTTCCATTCCGACTCGCTCTAGTTCACTTTAGACATTTAAGACATTTTATGCACTTTAGCTCATTTACTCATATGCTCACATCAGCATACGGGCGGCTGCTCTGGCCACCTCAAGCAAATGATGCGGAAATACACCAAATACCACCATTACGGTCACCAGCGCCACGGTGAGTACTTTCGTTGGCATGGAAACAGGAAGCCTGGGCAATTCCTCATCGGGCTCCATTAGATAGGCTGCTTTCACCACCAGGATATAGTAGTAAAGAGAAATGGTGGCATTGATCATGGCAATAATAACCAGGGTGACGTAGCCCTTCTCCATGGCTGCGGCGAACACCAAAAATTTACCGGTAAAGCCGATGGTAGGAGGAATGCCGGCTAGTCCGAAGACAGCCAGCATCAGCGCCATGGCCAACAGGGGGGAGCGGCGATGCAGCCCCGCCAACTGGGCGATCTTTAAATCACTGCCGTCATGGGCCACCTTCACCACCACCAGGAAGCAGCACAGGTTCATAACCAGGTAGGCCAGGGCATAGAAGATGGCACTGGCATAGCCGGTGGCACTCATGCTGAGAATTCCGATGAGCACGTAGCCGGCATGGGAGATACTGGAATATGCCAACAGCCGCTTCATATCTTTTTGCACAATGGCCACCAGATTCCCCAGGGTCATGGAGGCGATGGAGAGCGTCACCAGTATATCCACAAGATATTTGCTGTTGCCCCCGCTCAAGGCCACCAGCCTCATGATAACGGCCACCGCCGCCACTTTGGAAGCAGTCGCAATATAGGCGGTCACCTGGTTGGCAGCCCCTTGATACACGTCCGGGGCCCAAAAATGGAACGGAAACACCGCCAACTTGAAGAAAAAGCCGCAGAGCACCAGAAGCAGACCAACGATTGCCGCAGGCGTGCCAATAACACCGGGAAGCACCTGGATAATTTCCACCACATAGGTGGTATGGGTCACCCCAAAAACGTAGGAGAGGCCGAAAAGCATCACCGCCGAAGCGCAGGCCCCCACCATGAGGTACTTGATACCGGCCTCCACATCGACGCCATGCCCCCGGCGTAGGGGGACCAGAATGTAAAGCGAATAGCTGGAGAGTTCTAGAGCAACATAGATGGTAAGCAACTCGACGCTGCTTACCAGCATCATCATCGCCAAAGTGCAGGTGGTAAGGAAAAGGTAGAATTCCGGATGGTGTCGCTCCTCAATGCCATTGAGTTCGGTGCACAGGCAGACTACCAGAAAAAAACCCATGGCCAGCATGACCTTGAAGACCTGGGAAAAGAGGTCCACCCGATAGGCCTCGAAAAAGAGGGTTCCTTCTAACCTGACGCAGGCCAGAGCTACCACCACCCCCACGCCGGCCATGAATAGCGCCGCAAAATAATCACGCCTGGGGTTTGGGCGTGCCGACATGGCCAGGCCGAAGAAAACGACCGCCATCAGCAAACAGTAAAGCTCAGGAATGAAAAGAGTCCATAAATTCATCATGGCAACCCGTTGATAAAGGGAACTGAAGCCACCTGGATCACATCAAGCATTACCGACGGAAACAGGCCGAAGAATACAATTACCGCAGCCAGGATCATCCTGGGAATACCGAGACCAAAAGTGACGTCGGATAGATGCTCAAATTGCTCATTCTTCTCGCCATAAAAAGTACGCTGTACCACCCGCAACATGAACAGGGCGCCCACCACCAGTGCGCCGATGGCCAGCGCGCCCCGAACCGGATAGGTCTTAAAGGCCGAGATAAAGACCAGCAGCTCCGCCCAGAAGCTGGCCAGACAGGGAACACCTATACCTGCCAGCGCTGCCAGAATAAAATAGCCCGAGGCCATGGGCATTATCTTGCTCATGCCACCCAGCTCAGGAATCATCTTGGTGTGGGTCTTGTCATAGATGTAGCCCACTGAAGAGAAGAGGAGTGCAGTCATAACTCCATGGGCGAACATTTGAAACACTGCACCATTAAGCCCATCTACGGTAACAGTGGCCAAACCGAGACCGACAATGCCCATGTGGGAGACACTGGAGTAGCCAATTACATACTTGAGATCCGTTTGGGCCAAACCCACAAAGGCGCCGTAGACAATGCCGCAGGTCGCCAGCACCGCCATGAGTTGGGCCCAGTACTGCCAGCCCTCCGGGCAGAGAAATATGGCTACGCGCAAAACCCCAAAAGCGCCGAGCTTCATGAGCACGCCCGCGTGAATCATGCTCACCGCAGTGGGCGCGGCCACATGTCCCACCGGCGACCAAGTGTGGAAGGGCCACACACCAGCCAGAATGCCGAAACCCAGATAGAGCAGAATAAAGGCGAATTTCTGCTGAAATGGAGTGAAGACGCCCGGCTGCATGAGGGCCACAACGTCAAAAGTATTCAAACCGGATTTGACAAAAAGATAGAGGATGCCTGGCAGAATGAGCGCGCTTCCAGCCAGCAAATAGAGGGTCAGCTTCATGGCGCCGTATTCTTTACGGGTACTGCCCCAGATGGCGATGAGCGGGTACATGGGAAAGAGGGAGACATCGTACCAGACAAAGATGAAGAAGAGATCCATGCTCATGAAAACGCCGAACACTCCTGCCACCAGCAAGAAGGTGAAAGCGAAGAACTCCTTAACCCGGGTCTCCAACTCCCACATGGTAAGCACCCCGGTAAAGAGGACGATACCGGTGAGCATGAGCATGGGCAGGTTAAAACCGTCCGCCGCATTGAAGTAATAGATGCCCATGGACTCGACCCAGAGTACCTTCTCCACGAACTGGAGACCTCCCTGGGCTTTGTCGTACGCGAAGAAAAGATAGATGGAGAGCACCATGGCGATCCCTGAAGAGACCAAACTGACCCACTTGATCAGCATTTTGCGCTCAGCAGGGATAAAAAGGATCACCAGCAGGCCCACCACACAACTGAGAAGGATGGCGGAAAGATAAGGAAAATTGGCAAACTCCATACTCATGTGCTCTGCACCCTAAAAGAAGAAGTAAAGTGCCACCAGGGCCAAAACAGCGAACATCACCATCAAGTTGTACTGGAGCATTCCCGACTGCAAAAATGAAAGCATCCTGCCCCCGCCAACAGTAGCCCTGCAAATTCCGTCGATGCCGCCATCGATCACTCGGCGGTCGTTTCTGGTAAACAGGTTGGAGAAAATTCCGTAGATGACGTAATCGAGAAACAATCGATAAAAATGGTCAATGTACCAACGTTCGGCAAAAAGCGTCTTAACAGGCTCCAGCCGCTCAACAAAACCCACATGGGAAGCCCCTTTGCGCCCAAACTCAAGCCAGGCCAAGCCCACGCCGGAAAGCGCGAGGCCCACTGCCACATAGAGGAGCCAGGCGTGGTGGCCGCCACCGTGACCCTCAGCCCCACCGTGATGCCCCACAAGAAAATTTTCCAACGGGGTCTGGAAGAAACCAAGCACCAGCGTGACTGCGGCCAGAATAATCAGGGGCCAGGCCATCACCCAGTAGAGACCAGCATGGTGGTGGTCCTCGCCATGACCATGGCCGCCATGCTCCCCGTGGTGGACTTCTTCTATTTTCTTTGGAAAGAGAATGACAAAAATCAGCCGGAATGAATAATAGGCGGTTAAAAAGGCACCCAAGAGCCCGGCCCAGAGCCAGATGGGGTTAGGAAGGCCGGCCAGGCCCCCCATGATCGCTTCTTTACTGAAGAAGCCGGAAAGGGGCGGCAATCCAGATAAGGCCGCCGCGGCCAAGGTCATGCACACAATTGGCACTTTAAGACCACGCCCTCCATATTTACCTATTTCGAAAAAGTCGTTGGTTTCATACTCGTGGATCAAAACTCCCGAGCACAGGAAGAGCAAGGCCTTGAAGCCGGCATGGGTGGTAAGGTGAAAGATCCCGGCGAAGTAGCTGCCTGCCGCCAGTCCCATCACCATGAAACCGAGCTGGCTGATGGTGGAGAAAGCCCAGACCTGCTTGATGTCCCTGGTCACCATGGCCATGGTTGAGGCCAGCAGCATGGTGATGGTGCCGATTGCCAGAAAGAGGGTCATGGCGGTGGCCGACTTACTGAAAAAGGGAAAAATTCTGGCGAACATGTAAACCCCTGCCGCCACCATGGTGGCCGAGTGGAGCAAGGCGCTCACCGGTGTAGGGCCTTCCATGGCATCAGGCAGCCAGGTGAGCAGGGGGAACTGGGCGCTCTTGCCGGCAACGCCACCGAAGATCAGAATAGCAGAAAGCGTTATCAGTGCCGGTGACATGCGCGCGGTTACATCAACAGAGTTCATGGCCAAAATGTTCAGGTTGCCAAAATTGAAAAGCACCAGCAGCAGCCCGAGGAAGAAGGCGATATCTCCCAGACGGGTCATAACGAATGCCTTTTTTCCCGCTTCGGAAGCGCTGAACTTCTCATAGTAAAAACCAATCAAGAAATAGGAGGCCAAACCCACCAGTTCCCAAAAAACGTAAAACTGCAGCATGGTGGGAGCGATGCTCATGGTCATCATGGCCCAGGCGAACAAAGACTGAAAGGCATAGTAGCGTGCAAAACCAGGGTCCCCAGCCATGTAGCCCAGAGAGTAGACCTGCACCAGAAAACTAATACCCGCAACAATGGTGAGCATCAGCAGACTGAGTTGATCCAGCATGAATCCAAAGGGAATGTACAGTTTTCCAGAGACCAGCCATTTGGCGGTGTATTGGATAGGATGTTCCAGATGCCAGTGGCGGCCGAGAAGGGAAAGGGCGCAGATGAGGGATACAGTGACGGCCGCAACTGAAATTGTAGCCGACAGCTTCGGGTATGGCCGAGTAAAGACCATTATCAGAACAAAACTAACAAAGGGCAGCAGCGCTCCCAGCATGGCTGCCAGCAAAGTTGGATCTTGGAACCAGGAAGAGGTCATGGTTAGCCTCGTAGTTCTTGGGCCCGCTCGATATTAATAGAGCGGAGTCTGCGGAATACTGCCACTATGATGCTCAGGGCGATGGCCGCCTCAGCAGCGGCAATGCCCATAATGAACAGGGTATATATCTGACCGACAATGGGATCCGGTGCCAGGAATCGGTTAAAGGCCATGAAGTTGATGCTGGCGCCAGTCAGCATGAGCTCTATAGCGATGAGCATGCCGATGAGGGAACGGCGCTGAAACACCCCAAATATTCCCAGACTAAATAGCAACGCTGCCAAAAAAAGATAGGTGTAAAGACTGTTCACGACGTACTCCTGCGAGCATAACCCGAGATGATGATGGCACCAAGGATGGCAACCAACAGCACCAGAGAAATCGCTTCGAAAACCAGATCGTAACGGGTAAGCAGGTAGGTGCCCAAAGTGGTGACCGACCAATCGCTACTGCGCATCGCGGCCGGCTGCCACTCGGTGCGGCTAATGATTGCGCTCAGCATGATGAACACCGCCGTACCTACTCCCAGAGCAAGGCCTACCTTAGGCAAACGCCTTTTGGGTAGACTCAGGTGGAGCGGCCTGGATAGCATGATAGCAAAAATAATGGAAATACAGATTGCACCCACGTAGATGAGGAGCTCCATCAGAGCGATAAAAGGGCTTCCCAAATAGACAAAAATCCCCGCTACCCCGGTGAGGCAGACAATAAGGCCCAAGACGTTGTACAGAATGTTTCGGGGAAAAACTGCTATGACTGCCCCGGTAAGGGTAAGTGCCACGACTCCGGCGAACCCAATCTGGGCCAGGACTTGGGGTTGAATGAGGCTCTGAACCGAGTTCATGCCGACTCCTCCAACCGTTGGATAAGGTCTACCACCCCGTCCCAACGGCTATAATGCGCCAAATCATATTCTCCGGAAAACTTCAGTGTCTGGGTGGGGCAGTTGGCCACGCACAGACCACAAAGGCTGCAGTGAGAAAAATCAATAAAATAGAGACTCGCTCGTTTCTCGCTGTGAGTATGAGTCTTTTCGCCTTGGACCTTGATCACGTTGGTGGGACAAAATCGCATGCAGGTGCCGCAGGCAACACAATTATGGCTACCGGTTTCGGGAAATTGCTCAAACTCAATGTGCCCGCGGTAGGCTGGGCTCATGTCTAGATATTTGCGGGGATATTGAACCGTAACCACAGGCCGGTAGATGCGTCGGATGGTGACCCACATGCCTGCGATCAAGCTCCAGCCGCCTTCCACAATGTCTTTGATCATACCCATAAAGAATTCAGCTCCGCATATAATAGATTTAGGAATTCAGGAATTGTGAATTATTCGGACCTCATCAACCAAATTTCCAAAGCTCAAATTCCTCAATTCACTAATTCCTCAATTCACTAATGTATGATCTTGATGATCCCGGCGTAGACGATCAAATGAAGCAGTGCCGCCGGAATCATGATCTTCCAACAAAAGTTCATGAGCTGATCGAAGCGTAATCGCGGGAACGTCCAGCGCACCCACATGATCACGAAGATCAGCACATAAGTCTTGCCAAAGAACCAGATCAAGCCGGGCACAGGCAAAAATCCGAGACCAGGAAAACTTTTCCACCCGCCGAAAAACAAGGTGGTTGCCACCGCCGAAACTATGAGCATGTTGGAATACTCGGCCAAGAAAAACAGGGCAAAACGCATTCCACTGTACTCGGTATGAAAGCCGGCTACCAGCTCGGACTCTGCCTCCGGGATGTCAAAGGGCGCCCTGTTTGTTTCCGCCGTAGCGCAAATAAGGTAGATGAGAGCGGCCACAGGCATCCAAAAGACGTGCCAGACCTTGGATTGTGAGGCCACGATCTCGGACATCTGCAAGCTGTTAGACCACATGACCACGCTGAGCACCGTGAGCAGCAAAGGAATCTCGTAGGCCACATTCTGGGCCACCGCGCGGACGGCCCCCAACAAAGAGTACTTGTTGTTGGAGGCCCAGCCACCCACGAGAACCGCGAGTACATTGAAGGTGGAGAACGCGAAGATCAACAGCAGCCCAACGTTCATATCCCGGATAACGAGGTGTTCGCTGAAAGGAATCACCACAAAGCTCACCAGCACCGGTAAGAACACTGCGATGGGCGCAAGCATGAACAGTTTCCGGTCAACATGGCGAGGGGTGATGAGCTCTTTGCCCACCAGCTTGATACCATCAACAATAGTCTGGAGAATACCAAAAGGCCCCACCTCTTTAGGACCGATTCGGAGCTGGATGTGAGCGGCGACTTTGCGCTCCAGCCAGACCAAAAACAGAGCGTTGACCTGCACCAGAGCCAAAACACCCACGAGACCCACGACAATCCGCGCCAGATCAGGACCGAGGAAGTTTACCAGGTTTTGCCAGGCGGCCATGTTTATCTCCGCTTAAATACTAGTGACTATCGATCTACTTCAGGTACAACGATATCGATGCTTCCCAGGATGGAAATTGTATCTGCTACCAGGGTTCCGGGCAGCACCTCAGTGAGAACCTGCAGGTTACCATATGATGGAACTCTGGCCTTGAGTCGGTAGGGATAGGAGGTTCCGTCGCTGACAATATAGAAACCCACAGCACCGCGGGCAGATTCCACTGCGAAGTAGTAGTCGCCCCGGGGGGGTCTCACTTTGTGAGGTACTGCTGCTTTAATCGCCCCGTCAGGCAACCGCTCCAGCGCCTGTTCGATGATGTGCAGACTTTGCTCCATCTCCTGCAACCGGACCAGGTAACGATCGAGGGCATCGCCTTTGGTGCCGGTGGGAATCTCGAAATCCAGCTCCGAATAAACCGAATAGGGTTCAGCCTTACGGACGTCATATGGCACTCCTGCAGCTCGCAGGATCGGCCCGGTGCAGCCGAAGCGCAGGGCAAGCTCCCGGTTTATCACCCCCACATCCTTGGCTCGATGGATAAAAATTACATTCTTGGTAACCAGATTATGATAGTCATTCCAACGACTACGCAGCCGTTCAACGAATTGGTGCGTCGCCGTGATGAATTCGTCATCCACATCCCTGGACACCCCACCGAAACGGCAGTAACTGTAGGTGAGACGGGAGCCAGTGACCCGGTCCAGAATATCCAGGATGTTCTCCCGATCGTCGAAGCTGTAAAGGAACGGGGTGAAGCCTCCCAGGTCCATGATATAGGTACCGAACCAGAGCAGGTGACTGGAGATGCGATTGAGCTCGGCACAGATTACTCTGATGTAC
The DNA here is from genome assembly GCA_965603145.1 of uncultured Syntrophobacterales bacterium. GTDB lineage: Bacteria > Desulfobacterota > Syntrophobacteria > BM002 > BM002 > BM002. The sequence continues at coordinate 8,119 of CBFDBW010000007.1, read as the reverse complement.
TCAGCTCGTGGCGGCACCTCAATACCAGCCATCTTCTCTACCGCGGCAACGTAGCCGTGGTTAAGAATTAGACCTGCAAGGTAGTCCATCCGTGAAGTGTTGGGGAGAAATTGCTCGTAGAGGTGACTCTCCGCCATCTTCTCGTGGCCACGGTGACCGTAGCCGATGATCGGATCTGCCTCAACAACGTACTCCCCATCCAGTTTGAGCAAAAGGCGCAAGACCCCATGGGTACTAGGGTGCTGTGGCCCCATGTTCAAAAAGAAGGTCTGCTCGGTTATGGGCTCAAGGAACTCATTCGCCATAGATCTCTTCCGTGCTTCTGGAGGCATGAACCTTGCCGTAGTCTTTCAAGAGCGGGTAAAAGTCAGCGTCCTCCGGCAGGAGAAGGCGGCGCAGGTCTGGATGGTTGTCAAAACGAATGCCAAAAAGCTCGAACACTTCCCGCTCATACCAGAGTGCCGCATCGTAAATGCTGCCGATGGAAACCACCGATTCATTTCTGGACAGTTGTACTCGCACCAGCACTCGGGAGATACTTGTGTATGAGTTGAACTGGTAGATGATCTGAGGACCGTTGGTAAAATCCACCGCGGTGATTGATTCCAGAAAACAGTCGGCCTTGCGGGCTGCTTTGGCCACAGCCTCCACCTGTTCGGCCCTGGCTTTTATTTCCAACAAGTAGCCGTCTTTGTCATAATCCCGCGGGACCATGTCCCCCGGTTCAAAGATCTTTGACAATTCTTCTTTTAAATCTTCTAAGGACATTTCGTTTTTCGCCTTTAGTGATTAAGTCCTCTAAAGCCAGAAATCCCTGAATTAACCCCTCGGGTCGAGGCGGGCACCCGGGCACGTAAACATCCACCGGTACGATCAGGTCAGCCCCCGGCACAATGGCATATTGACCGTCATACTCGAACGGCCCTCCGGAAATTGCGCAGTTGCCCATGGCTATACACCACTTGGGCGCTGGCATCTGCTCCCAAAGAGTGACTATGGTGGAGGCCATTTTCTTGGAAATGGTGCCTGCTACGATCATCAAATCTGACTGCCGGGGCGAAGGGCGAAAGACTCCAGCTCCAAAGCGATCCAAGTCAAAACGGCTGGCCCCGGCCGCCATCATCTCGATGGCGCAACAGGCCAGACCAAAGGTCATGGGCCAGAGGGAATTGGCCCTACACAGGTTGAGTACCTCCTCTACAACCGCGAGTTGCACGCGGGCGCCAGGGGCTATCTCCTTTTCTGCCAAGTGAAAACTCCTTTACGCCAGGCGTAGACAATGGCCAGGGACAGAATACCGATGAAGATAACGATCTCAATGAAGTCGCGAGCGAAAAATCCCTTGTCGTATGCCAGAGCTACGGGAAAGAGGTAGAGAACGTCCACGTCGAAAGCAAGAAAGATGAGGGCATAGATATAATAGGCAACGCTGAACTGTATCCAAGCACTGCCAATTGCGGGCATGCCGCTCTCATAGGTCTCTGCCCGCTTAACCCCAACGCTCCGACCGCCAATCAACCAGGAAGCAATGATCGGCGATACCGCGAAGAGCACAGCGACCAACAAGAACACACCCACGTAAGCAAAGTCATGTAAGGCTTGTGCGGTCATAAAATACTCTCAACTCTTTGGTGGACTAAGGCCACCGGTAAGTAATACAGCCGCAAATGTTGCCACTTTGTTCTATGAACGAGAATCATCAGGGGGGAGCAAAACACTTGGTGATGGTTATCACAAAACGAGGTGTTTTGTAACAGATATGGCTACGACCGTCAAGGGAAAAGAGAAATTTTCTCAGGCATTGAAGAAATATCTGTTGGGGGTGGTCATGCTGATGGAGCTTACTGCTGTAACCATAGAAAAAATGAGGTAACTTCTGATGAAATTACTCTTGTACAATGAAATGAAAAAGGTTATACTCCCTCGCTGGAAAAAAGGATACTATTCACAAGCTGACAAGAGTCCATGTAGCACGAGCTGATTCTTGGTCGATTGTGAACCCGGTCTGTCCGAATGGTCAGCGGTTTTAGCCCACTCATTCCAGCCGACAAGGAGCACAAAATGGCCGGTCCGACACCTGGGCAAAGCACCAGATCCGATGATCCCTTCAGGATGTACGCCTCGCCCGTAGGCGCTGGTTTTTTGCAGAGAGCTAACAAGATTTTTGAAGATTTTCCCCTCTCCAAATACATTCTTTTCTTCGTAATTTTTTCCATTGAAGTAATCATCGTTTTCTGGGCCGCTCTCTACCTTGCTTCCTGAGTAGCTCTGGCCCCGATGAATACAGTGCGCAACATAATCCCTAATCGATGAGGGATGAATACATTACCTCATCACAGTAAGTCCTAAAATTCACAACGTTAATGACTCTTGAAAAAATGTATGCTATATGTACAAATCCAATTTCCCTACCTGTGGCCGTGCAGGCCAGAAAAGCCGGATGGAATTTCTGCAGCAACTCCATGGGCATTTTCCCCATGATGCTGAAGATTGTCTTATGACCCGAAGCACTCACTGGACTAAAAGAGGGAATTCATGAAGGAGAAAATCCAACTAACCATCAACGGGCACGTAGTAGAGGCCGAAGCAGGGAGCACCGTTTTACAGGTCGCCAGGCAAAACGACATTTACATTCCTACACTCTGTTACAATGAAGTCCTTAAACCCATAGAAAGTTGTCGCCTCTGCGTGGTTCAGGTGGAAGGCGAACCACACTTCCAGGCCTCCTGCGGTACTGAAGTCCAAGAAGGCATGATAGTAACCACCGACTCGGAGGAGATTCAGCAGACTCGCAAGCTCATGCTCGAACTCCTCCTCAAGGAACACTATGGTGACTGCATTGCCCCCTGTCAACTGACCTGTCCTGCCGGCATCGACATTCAGGGTTATATTGCCCTCATCTCCCAGGGCCAGTACATTGAGGCGCTCAAGCTCATCCGGGAGCGGTTGCCCATGCCACTAACCATTGGTCGGGTCTGCCCTCATTTCTGCGAGTACAAATGCAACCGCAACTTGGTGGAAGAACCCATCAACATCAATCATCTCAAGCGTTTTGTAGCCGACTACGAGATGCACTCAGGGAAACGAAACCCTCCTCCTCTGGCAGAGTTCTCTGGACGCAAAGTGGCCATCATAGGTGGTGGGCCTGCCGGCCTTTCGGCAGCCCATTATCTCCGTCGTCTAGGACATGGCAGCACCATTTTTGATGCCATGCCGGCGCTCGGTGGCATGCTCCGCTACGGTATTCCTGAATATCGTTTACCCAAAAAAATCCTGGATTGGGAAATTGACGGTATTTTGGAGTTGGGCAACATTGAAGTCAAACTTGGGGTCAAGTGGGGAGAAGACTTCACCATAGAATCCCTGAGACAAGAAGGGTATGACGCCTTTCTTCTTGCTATCGGCGCTTGGGATACACGCAAACTAGGCATAGTGGGTGAAGATCTCCATGGTGTCTGGTCTGGTGTGGATTTTCTTGTTGATCTTACCTTAGACAAGCCAATTGAGCTTGGCAAAAACATAGCTATTATTGGTGGTGGGAATGTTGCCATCGACGCGGCCCGCAATAGTGTGCGCCTGGGGGCAGATACGGTAACCATAATTTACAGACGCTCCCGTGATGAGATGCCCGCCAGCCCCGAAGAGATCCATGGTGCAGAGGAAGAGGGAGTCCAGTTTCATTTCTTGGCCGCACCTGTCCGGCTTTTTGGCAGCAATGGCAAGGTGGAAAAACTGGAGTATGTGAAGATGGAACTGGGTGAGCCGGACGCCAGCGGCAGGCGTCGACCGGTACCCATGGAAGGTTCTGAGACTTTAATCCCCGTTGATATGGTGATCGCCGCCATTGGTCAATTCCCCAATCTCTCCCCGGTGGAATCCGACAAAGCGGTCGAGGGAATTCCCACCACCCGGTGGAATACCTTCGGTGCTGATCCGGACAGCTTGTACACCGGTCTAGACGGTGTTTTCACCGGCGGTGACGTCTATCGTGGCCCTGAAACAGTGGTGGGAGCTCTGGCTGACGGTCGCAAGGTGGCAATGGCAATCCACCTCTATCTACGCGACAAAGAGGCGCATGGCGAAGCCAAGCCATTTAACATCTTGAAAGGGGATCTAGAAGTCATTGAGAAGGAACAGTTTACCACCAAGGTTACCTCAGCCTCCCGCGAGCTTATGCCTGAACTGGAGCCGAGTGTGCGCATCAAAAGCAACGACCAGATCGAGTTGGGTCTCTCAGAGGATGGTGCCTTGAGAGAAGCTGATCGCTGTCTTTCCTGTGGGTGCATGGATGCTTTCGACTGCAGACTTCGCAGGTTCGCCTTTGAGTTCGGGGTAGAAACCACCACCCGTCTCATGCCTCAGATAGCTTTTGACGAAATTTCACCTAGCGACTCCCACCAGTTCATCGCTTTGGATCCCAACAAATGCATTCGCTGTCGACAGTGCTACGAAGCCTGCACTTACTTCCAATGTTCTGATGGTATTGACTTTGAGGATACTCCCAATTTCAACACCAACTGTGTCTCTTGCGGCCTGTGCCTGGATCTGTGCCCCACCGGGGCCTTGGAGGAACGAATAAGTGCAGGCAAACCCGGTCCATTTCACTATGAACAGGTGGAGACCTTCTGCCCCCACTGCGGCTGTGGTTGCAATCTCGTGCTGAACATCAAGGGAGATAAGCTCTTTACTGTGACCACCCGAACCACAGCAGCGCCTAGTTATGGGCACACCTGTCGTCAGGGCCGGTTTGACAGCTTTGACTATCTGTCGAGCCCTAAGCGGCTCAAGGCTCCCCTGGTAAAAAAAGACGGCAAACTGGTGGAGGCCAGCTGGGATGAGGCCTTGGAGCGGGTGGCTACTGAATTTAAGCGATTGCACCAGGAGCACGGTCCAAGTTCTCTGGCAGCCATAGGTTCTCCGCGAGCCACCAATGAGGCCAATTACTTGCTGCAAAAGATCTTTCGCGCTCAACTGGGATGCAACAACCTGGATTACCCGGGAGGCCAATCTCATCAGGCCACCTTGACAGGTCTCGCCAAAACGCTGGGCACAGGAGCCATGACCAGTTCTTTGAGTGAGATAGAAAAGGCGGAGGTCATCTTCGCACTGGGCAACCTGATCGAAGAAAACAATCCCATAGTTGCCACAGCCCTGCGGAGAGCGAGCCGGACCCACGGCAACCAACTCATTACCGTAAGCTCCACCGAAGTAGAGCTGGGTAGATTCGCCGAACCTGCATTTATCATTCCCAAAGAAAACAAACTCGACTTTCTCCAAAGTCTTATCAAACTGCTGCTAGAATTGAACCTCTATAATAAGGACTTTGTGGCTGCCAATACAAACGGTATCGAGACCCTCGAAAAATCTCTGGCCCAGGTGGACCATCTAGAAACAGTGGCTCGAGCCGACATTCTGCCGAGCACCTTTGAAGAGATCGTCCGAGCCCTTGCAACCGCTTCTTCTGTCGCCTTTGTCTACTCAGAAGATCTTACTGCTGATGCTAACGGCGCCAGGAAGGTCGAGGCCATAGCTAACTTGGCTATGCTCACCGGACGGTTGGGGCAGCCACAGAGCGGAATCTATCCGCTGTATCGTCACATTAATGCACAGGGCGCAATGGATATGGGAATGAGTCCTTCGTGCTACCCTGGCCATGTGAGTGTATCAGATCTGAAAGGCAACGATCGCTTCAGTAACGTATGGTCCGGTCAGTTACCTGACAACCCGGGCTTTAGTTACAGAGAAACAATTGAATCCGCTCATCAGAAAAAAGTTAAGGGCCTCTTTCTCATGGGAGAAAATCCCATCGCCACCGAACCTGAAAGGGAGAAAATTCAGGAGGCCCTGAAACAGGTTGAATTTCTCGTTGTCCAAGACATGTTCCTCACCCAGAGCGGTGAACTGGCTGATGTGGTTCTACCTTCCACGGGATTTACAGAACAGGAGGGCACTCTTACCAACACAGAGCGAAGAACCCAGAAACTCAGGCCGGCCCTGACCGCTCCTGATGGGCCGCTCCCCGACTGGCGCATTCTCGCCGATCTTCTCAACCGCTTAGATACTGGAGCCTCATACACTGATGCCCAGTCTGTTTACCAGGAAATCATCACGGTGGTGCCCTTCTACGAAGGACTAACGTACGACCGCCTGGAAGAAGGCGGCCTGCAGTGGCCTTACACAGAGAAAAACTCCAGTGGCATGCTAACATTGGACGATCTCAAGAAGCCTTTGGAGTTTGCAGTTGTGTAATGTTTGGAACTGTGGGAGTGGCTTTCTAGCCACGATTTACTGGTGTATTAACAGCAAGAATCGCTGCTGGAAAGCCGCTCCCACATAATACCAAAAGTGGGGTCCTGTATTTTATTATTGTAAATATCGAAATATTCCGATATAAAACAGGTAGTAACTAGGCAGGCAGCGAGGCAAGGATGATACTAACTCGGCAGTGGGACGGTTTACTTAGTCTGGGGCTTTTGCTCCTTCTGGGCCTTTTGTGCCTGTGCGGCCCGCCCATTGCCTTTGATGGTCGCTGACCACCTGCTCCTCGACAATACTAAAGGCCATGGGCGGAAAGCTCATGGCCTTTTTCATTTTAGATTGCAGAATGCAGATTGAAGATTTTTCCTGAGAGGTCAGAAAACGATGGACTAACAGACAAAATCTGCAATCTGAAATCTAAAATCCGAAAGGAGGTGGTGAGCATGGGGCTGGCTCTGGCAGCAAACGAAGCAGCAGATGAATCCGACCTTCCTCTAACCCCTTCTATTATTGGAGGCAATCATGACAACAAGGAAGATAACCATTTTCGACACCACCTTGAGAGACGGCGAGCAGGTACCTGGGGCCAAACTCAACGCCAAGCAAAAGCTGGAAATCGCCCTCCAACTGGAAAGACTTGGCGTGGACGTGATCGAGGCCGGCTTTCCCTGCTCTTCACCCGGAGACGCCCAGGCCGTCAAGATGGTGGCCCGAGAGGTAAAAAAGCCCATCATAGCTGGCCTGGCCAGAGCGGTTCAGCAGGATATAGACATTTGCTGGGAATCCGTTCGTGAGGCTGAGCAGCCCAGGATACATGTGTTCTTAGGCTCATCAGACATCCATGTTCAAAAAAAGCTTCGCATGGATCGTGACAAGGCCAGGGAACTGGCGGTGGAGTCAGTCAAATATGCCAAGAGTCTCTGTTCGGATGTGGAATATTCCACCGAAGATGCCTCTCGCACTGATTTTGAATATCTTTGTCGGGTGATTGACGAGGTCATCAAGGTGGGTGCAACCACCATAAATGTCCCCGATACCGTGGGCTATGCCACCCCTGATGAATTTGGCGATCTCATTCTCCGTCTGCGGGAAAACATCCCAACCTTGGACAAGGTGACCCTGAGTGTTCATTGCCACAATGATCTTGGTTTGGCTGTGGCCAATTCTGTCACTGCCGTGCGCAATGGTGCCCAGCAGGTGGAGTGCACCATCAATGGTATCGGTGAACGGGCAGGAAACGCTTCTATGGAAGAAATAGTAATGACCCTGCGCACTCGTCCCACTGTTTTCAAAGCCCATACCGACATCAACACCAAAGAGATTTATCGGACCAGCCGGATGGTCAGCCGGCTGATGAACATTCCGGTTCAACCCAACAAGGCCATTGTGGGCGCCAATGCTTTTGCCCATTCTGCCGGTATTCACCAGGACGGCATTCTCAAGGATCGCAGCACCTACGAGATCATGAGGCCGGAAGATGTGGGTATCAAAGAGCACACCATGATTTTAACCGCCCGCTCTGGACGCGCCGCCGTTCGTCACGAGCTCAAGGACCTCGGTTTTGAGTTGGAAAAGGGGTTGTTTGAGCGCGTATTCCAGCGTTTCATTGATGTGGCGGATAGGAAAAAGGAGATCACTGCCAAGGATCTCAGCAGTATTGTGGAAATTGAAATGTCCAAAGTGCCTGAAACTTATACCTTCCTTGGCTTGCAGTTCATGAGCGGTGACCAGACCACGCCGCTTTCATCGGTGCGGCTCAAAAAAGGCGATGAGATCCTTACGGACGCAGCCATAGGAAACGGTCCGGTGGATGCCACCTATCGCTGTATAGAACGCCTCGTAGGCCATCAATGCAAACTTA
>CBFDBW010000006.1:0-24166 GCA_965603145.1 uncultured Syntrophobacterales bacterium | reverse complement strand
TGCGGACCAGGAAAGAAATGAAGGCCCAGCAGGAAGAGACCGAGAAGCGGCTGGCTAAACTGGAGAAGCAGGCCGGGAAGCAGCAAGCGACAGAGCCCCAGGCCCAAGGTGTGGGATCTCAGTCAACGGCCGCCGTGGCTGCGCCTGTTGTAGCGGAGAACAAGGGAGCCAAATCCCAGCAGGGTCTCCGCTTCAAGGTGGCGCTGGTTTTCATGGAGGAAACGTATCGAACCGGTACCGAGCTGCAGACGCCCCTTGTTGACGGGGTTCGCAAGCAGTTTGCCGGACACCCCTGGTTCCTTCTGGTGGAACCAGAGGAGGCCGAAGAGATTCTGGCCCAGCAAGGGCTCTCGGTACGTCAAGAAAACAAAGCGAAAATTGCCCGGACCCTGGGCGTCTATCCGGCAACCCGCCTGGTTCTTTTCATGGACAAGATAGCCTTGGACCGTAAAGGAAATAAGGTGCAGGGCCGGTTGGATTACACGGTGGTGGATGGCTTTTCGGGGAGGACCATCAGTCGAGACCAGAGGATTGTCTCAGCAGACAAGGGTGCTGCCGAAAAAGGAGAGCTGCTGCGAGCGCTCTTGGCACAGACCGTTGCTGATCTGGAGAAGCGAGCAGCCACGTATGGCTGGTCCACCCGGGTGGCCATGGTGGAGTCCAAGAATGTCTATCTGAGTGCCGGCAAGGCGTCCGGTCTCAATCATGGTGATATGTTCGCGATTTACGGTCCCGGCAAAGAAATCATCCACCCCATAGCCAAAGTCTCCATGGGATTTCAGCGAGGCCCCTACAAGGGCATGGTCAAAGTGTCGAATCTCTTCGGAGGTGATGCCTCCGAGGCAACAGTAGTTGCTGGTCCAGGCACCATCGAAGTAAATGACGTCGTCACTCTTCCGGAAGAGTAAGAATAGACGAGCAGAATAGAATTAGTACACTGCCTGACAACAAAACGTTAATTAAGGAAGGGGCTTGCATGAGCCCCTTCTTCTTTTCACAAATCACAATAACTAAGGTTTCAGTGTTCAGTGTTCAGGTTTCAGCGTTTTCGCTTTATTTTACTGACACCTGACACCCGACACCTGAAACCTTCAGATTTGGTGTTTGGAATTTGATATTTTTCAACACTCAATCACTCCAGCCATTAAAAAACGGTTGCGCGGATCGGTTGATATATTCCTCCACTTCTGTTATTGATCAGAACTCAAAAAAGATAGAGGAGGGACTTGCCCACTCACTGGATGCAACGGCTCGCTTCCATAGATGTTGGCTCCAATACCATTCGGCTGCTCATTGCCGAACCGGCAGTTTCCGCACCCCTTCGACCAATTCAAATTCAACGACGTATCACCCGCTTGGGAGAAAACTTCCTGCCGGACAGAATCCTGCAATCATCGGCTATGGAGAGAAGTATTGCTGCACTGAAAGAATTCGTTGAGTTGATGGGAAAAAGTGGTGTGTCAGAATACTCGGCTGCTGCCACGGCCGTTGTGCGGGAGGCCAGCAATGGCAGCACCTTTCTCAAACTCGTGCAGAGACAAACTGGTTTAGGTGTCCGTTTGCTCAGCGGTTCGGAAGAGGCAAAGCTGTCTCTTCTTGGTGTTGCCTCTGTGATCTCGACTGAAGAATCTGCCATGGTCGTCTTTGACATCGGAGGGGGCAGTACCGAATTAGTATGGAAAGGGGAAGGCAACGCCATGGAAAGCAGCAGCCTTCCTGTGGGTGTTGTCCATCTGACTGAGACTTTTTTACCGGGAGATCCTCCAGGTCATGAGCCGTGCTTGCAGGTGCGGGAATATGTCTCCAGCGTTCTGACAGAACTTTCCTTTCATAATGATTTCCATGATGCTCTCTGGGTTGGTACGGCCGGCACTGTTACCACCCTGGCCAGCATGTGGTACGAATTGGCCGAGTACGATCCGGTAAGAATAAATGGTACTGTTTTGGAAAAAACATGGCTTGCCGATCTGTGTGCAAGACTTGCTGAAATGAAGCTTACTGAACGGAGAAAGCTCACCGGATTGGAGCCAGGGAGAGAGGATATTATCTTGGCTGGTGGCTTGGTGACTTTGGAGATCATGGATATCTTTGATTTTTCCCGGTTCACCGTCAGCGATGCCGGACTGCTGGAGGGATTGTTTCTCGATCTTTGTCGGACTTTATCGCCGTAACAGATTTCTACAGGACTAGTTAGTGTCAATCCGGAAACCGTGTTTTCGGATGTCATTCTGAGGAGCAAGGCGACGAAGAATCTCATGGTTAAATCGGTCAGCAGAGATTCTTCGCTTTGCTCAGAATGACACTGCATAGTTTCCGAATGGACACCAGTTAGTACTCGGGGTCTATAATTTTTTTGATATCGGAGTTGTAGAAGGAGCTTTTTCCTGATAGTTTTAGTAAATTTATCTCAATACGAAAAGAGGGTTTTTTATGAGTCAGAAAAACAGTGAAATACCTGTTGCACTCACCTTCGATGATGTGCTGTTGTTGCCCGCAGCCAGCAAGGTTCTGCCGAACGAGGTGGATGTCAGGACCCAATTAACCCGCAGTATTTCCATGAATATACCTCTCATGAGTGCAGCCATGGACACGGTTACCGAGGCGAACACTGCCATCAGCATGGCCCGTGAGGGTGGCATCGGTATCATTCACAAGAACATGAGCATTGAACGGCAGGCCCGGGAGGTGGACAAGGTCAAGAAATCGGAAAGCGGCATGATCATTGATCCGGTCACTATGCACCCCGAGCAAAAGATTTCTGAGGTGCTCGAGGTCATGGAACAGTACCGCATTTCCGGGGTCCCCATCGTTAAAGACGGGCGAAAGCTGGTGGGCATTATTACCAACCGTGATCTCCGTTTTGAAACCAATCTGGATCAGAAAGTGGCCGAGGTAATGACTAAAGAGAACCTGGTCACCGCATCCGAGGGCATCACCCTGGAAGAGTCCAAGATACTTCTCCATAAGAACCGGATCGAAAAGCTTTTGGTTGTAAATGATAAGGGGAACCTGCTTGGTCTGATTACCATCAAGGATATTATGAAAATCAAGAAATACCCAAGTGCCTGCAAGGACAGCCTGGGCCGTTTAAGGGTAGGGGCGGCGGTTGGTGTGGGGCCAGACCGCGATGCCAGGGTTGAAGCGTTGGTCAATGCGGGTGTCGACGTGATAGCGGTGGATTCTGCCCACGGCCACGCCCAGGCGGTGGTGGACAGTGTGCCGGCGATAAAAAGGCAGTTTCCAGAGATAGAACTCATAGCAGGGAACGTGGCCACCGCAGAAGGGGCCAAAACCCTGGCCGAGGCCGGAGCCGACGCCATCAAGGTCGGTGTGGGCCCCGGCTCTATCTGTACTACGAGGGTTGTCGCCGGTGTGGGGGTGCCGCAGATTACCGCGGTGACGGAGTGTGCTAGAGTTGCTAAAGACTACCAGGTGCCGATTATCGCCGATGGCGGCGTCAAATACTCTGGCGATGTGGTGAAGGCTCTGGCAGCCGGGGCACACTCAGTCATGATTGGCAGCATTTTCGCGGGGACGGATGAGAGTCCGGGCGAGATGATTCTCTATCAAGGTCGTTCCTACAAGGTTTACCGGGGAATGGGGTCTCTGGGTGCTATGAAAGAAGGCGCGCGCGACCGCTACTTCCAGGAGGAGATAGAGGAAGACGCGAAGCTTGTCCCGGAAGGGATAGAGGGTCGGGTTCCCTACAAGGGTCCAATTGCTTCAAGTGTGTTTCAACTCATAGGAGGTCTTCGTGCAGGTATGGGATACGTCGGCTGTGGAACCTTGGATGAACTGCAGCAAAAGGCCAAATTCATCCGGATTACTTCAGCCGGCCTGAAAGAAAGCCACGTCCACGATGTAATCATCACCAAAGAAGCGCCTAACTATCAGATAGATTGGAAATAAGTGGATATTCACGCTGAAAAAATATTGATCTTGGATTTTGGCTCTCAGACCACTCAACTCATCGCCAGGCGGGTGCGTGAGGCTCAGGTGTACTGCGAGATCCACCCTTTTAACATCGGCATGGCGAAGATAAGGGAATTCGGTGCCAAGGGCATTATCCTGTCAGGAGGACCTGCCTGTGTGCTGGACAAAGGTGCACCCGTCTGCGATCTGGAAGTGCTTCATCTTGGTGTTCCCGTGCTCGGGATCTGTTACGGCATGCAGTTGATGACCCACCTGCTGGGAGGTGAGGTGGAACGAGCCGCCAAACGGGAGTATGGCAAGGCTCAACTTCTCATAGACTCCTCTGCAGAGCTGTTCCACGGTCTGGATGGAGCCTCAGGGGGGCAGGGGGAACAGGTATGGATGAGTCACGGCGACAAAATCAAGATTCCCCCGCCAGGTTTCAGCGCCATTGCCTACAGTGGTAACTCACCGGTGGCCGCCATGCGACATAGCGAAACCGAGCTCTATGGGGTTCAGTTTCACCCTGAGGTTGTCCATACTCCAAATGGGGCCAAAATGCTGCAAAACTTCCTCTTCCGTTCTTGCGGCTGCAAGCCCGTCTGGACCATGAAGTCATTTGTGGCAAGTACGGTGGGAGGTCTACGGCAGACAATCGGCTCCAAGAAGGTGGTCTGCGCCCTCAGCGGCGGTGTGGACAGTTCTGTGGTCGCAGTCTTGCTTCACGAGGCGGTGGGCCATCAATCAACCTGCATCTTTGTCAATAACGGTTTGCTGCGTCAAGGCGAGGCTGAGGAGGTACAGAGGATTTTTCGAGACAGTTTCGAGATTAATCTGGACTATATTGATGCCACTGATTCCTTTCTGAGCCGGTTGGAAGGGGTGGCGGATCCGGAGCAGAAACGGAAGATCATCGGTAACCGTTTTATTGAGATTTTTGAGGCTGAAGCCAACAAAATTCCGGGGGCTGAGTTTCTCGCCCAGGGCACCCTTTATCCCGACGTTATTGAAAGTGTGTCATTTCAAGGCCCTTCCGCCACTATCAAGACTCATCACAATGTGGGAGGACTTCCTGAGGTGATGAATCTAGAACTCATAGAGCCTCTCAGGGAGTTATTCAAAGACGAGGTGAGGAAGGTGGGTGGTGAACTGGGCCTACCACACCGGTTGATACACCGACACCCATTTCCGGGACCAGGTCTTGCCATTCGCATACTGGGTGAAGTTACGCCCGAGAGATTAAAGATCTTGCGGCAGGCTGACACCATTGTCATGGCGGAGATGGAGAGAAGCGGTCTTCATGACCAGGTGTGGCAAGCATTCGGTGTTCTTTTGCCTGTTCGCACCGTTGGAGTAATGGGCGACGAGCGAACCTATGATCAGGTAATTGCCATTCGTGTCGTCGAAAGTGTTGACGCCATGACCGCAGACTGGGCCAAAGTACCCTACGAAGTACTAGGGCAAATGTCGAACCGTATCATAAATGAGGTAAAGGGAGTGAATCGGGTGGTTTACGATATTTCTTCCAAGCCGCCCAGCACCATTGAGTGGGAATAGTCCCCGCCATGACCCTACCGACCCATGCGCCAGGCAGACTTCGTTCATCTTCACCTTCATTCTGCTTACAGTCTTCTGCAGAGCACCATAAGACTGCCCCAGCTCGTCAAAAAGGCGCGGGAATACAGGTTGCCGGCCCTAGCCGTCACTGACCATGGTAATCTATTTGGCTGCATAGAGTTCTATGAGCTGGCATACAGTAACGGGATTAAACCCATTATTGGCTGCGAGCTGATCGTTGATCCCACCGTCGCAGCCGAGTCAGAGAAAGCAAACAGCGCTGAGTCGGCCAATCATATCGTCCTGCTAGCCAGAAATCGAAAAGGCTACCAAAATCTGCTTCAGCTCATCACCAAAGCCCACTCCCAGGGCTGGCAACAGGAACCACGCATAACTTCGGATCAACTCCACCAGCACCACCAGGGGCTCATAATCCTGAGCGGTTGCCAGCGGGGAGAAATTCCCACTCGGCTCCTCAAGGAAGACCAGCAGGGGGCGGAAGCCAAAGCTGTCGAATATGTGGAGGTTTTTGGCCGGGAATTCTTTTTTATCGAGCTGCAACCGGCACGAACGGACGTGCACCGTATTCTGAACGAAAGACTTTTGAGCCTGGCCCGTCAGCTGAATCTTGAAGTGGTGGCTACCGCCAATAGCCATACCATTGACCCCGGCGAAGCAGAGCTGGTTAGAATCCTGACAGCCATCAGACTGGGAACCACCGTGAAGGAGATACCTCCTCCGCTGGAGCATGGTTTTCTCTCGCCAGAGGAGATGAAAGCCGAGTTTGCCCACCTGCCTGAAGCGATCGCCACTACCATGACCATTGCCGAGCGCTGCAACGTGGATCTGGATTTAGGCAAAATCCATCTGCCAAAGTTTCTCTTGGAAAAAGGCCAAGATGCAGGGGCCATTCTGAGGCAACAGGCGGTAGAAGGCCTTCATGCACAACTTTCAACAAGTCGTCCAGATGATGGGGACTATAGCAAGAGGCTGGATGCTGAATTGCAAACCATTGAGCAGCTGGCTCTGGCCGACTATTTTCTTGTGATAGCAGATTTTGTTCGATTTGCGCGGGAGACGGGGGTTCCTGTTGGCCCGGGTAGCGGCTCGGCAGGTTCGAGTCTCACTGCCTACGCTTTGGGTATTACCAAAATTGATCCTCTCCGACACGATCTTTTGTTTGAGCGCTTGATCAATCCTTTGATCCCTGAGTTCCCCGACATTGATCTGGGCTTTGGTATGGAGATGCGCGAGGAAGTGCACCAATACCTGCGGTCCAAGTATGGGCAGGACCGGGTGGCGCATATAGTTTCACTTGTTACCATGCAGCCGCGTACGGCCATTCGAGATCTAAGAAAGGTTTTGGCCCTGTCCCGAGAAGATTTGGAGGCCGCCCCTGGGGATGCAGAACAAGCTCCAGGGGGAGAGGGGGTAAGAGAAGCATCGGCTCTTACACTGGAAGAAGAACTCTCAGCAGCACCACAGCGTAAAGTGCGGGAGCTGGCGGCCGCCCTTGAGGGCTTACCCAGACAGGTAAGTACCCATGCCACTGGCGTGGTTATCGGCGATGGTCCCCTGGTTGAGCGTGTTCCTCTCTACCGAGGTCCCAAGGATGAGTGGGTCAGTCAGTACGATATGCGCGCTCTCAAGCGGGCCGGCCTGGTAAAGTTCGATTTCATTGCAAGAAAAGCTTTAACCGTGATTCGTAAGGTTTTGGATCTTATTGGCGATGAGTCTGATCTCTCTGTGGCCTTGGAGGATTTACCCCTGAACGATGAAGCAGCCTTCCAATTGCTGTGTGGGAGGCAGGTCGGAGGCATTCCCTACCTGGAGGGTGCGAGAGCTCGAGATCTGCTACTCAAATGGCAGCCCCGGCAATGGCAAGATCTCATTGCCCTGCTGGCACTGGTTTGGCCTGTTGCCCTGGAAAGCGGATTGACTGAGAGTTTTCTGCGAACTCGACAGGATGGAAAACCGGAAGAGTCACTCCCTCCGTCTCAGGATAAGAGGTCTGGCGATGGGACTGCATTTCTGCTCTTTGACGTGGATCTGACCAGACTGATCGTTCGAACCACCGGCTGGTCTCTGGAGAAAGCAGATGAGCTTTGCCGCATTATGATGAAAGGTGAAGAAAAGGCGGAAGATTTACGACTGGAGTTTATTCAGAGTGCTGAGGGGAAAGGATACGATCGCGAACAAGCAGAGACCACGTGGTCCACACTGGAACGTTCTGCGGGAGTGGTCGCCAACCGGAGCAAAACAGTGGCCCAGGGGCTAACGGTGCTACAGGCCGCTTTCCTGAAAGCCCGTTTTCCGGAGCACTACATGGCGGCTCTTCTGAGTAGCGAATTGCGTCAGCATGATCTTCTGGCAGCTCACGTGGAGGATTGTCGTCGCGAGAATCTTCGTTTGCTGCCTCCAGACATAAATGGCAGTGAGGTAGAATTTACCGTTGAAACAGGAGGCATTCGGCTGGGACTGGCTGCCGTCCGCCACGTGAGTCGGACTATTGCGACCGCCATTGTCAAGGTGCGACGAGAAAGGGGCCCATTTCATTCCCTCTTTGAGCTCTTAACCTGTGTTGAGCGGGAGCATCTGGGGAAAAGAGCTTTGGATGCGCTGATTAAAGCGGGAGCCTTGGACAGCTTTCGTTGCGGCCGGCAACAGCTGCACGACATGTTTCCAGAGGTTATGGAACAAGCACGGCGAGGTCAAATGGCACTTTTTGACCGTTGCGATATGGAGTCCCAGTCTGTGCCAAGCTCTTCTCCTTCAGTTGAGTGGGATGAAGCCACCAAAGTCTCTCTGGAAAAGGAGGTTTTGGGATTCTACCTCAGCGGCCACCCACTATCTGAATTCAGGGCCCTGGTGGAAGAACTGGCGCCGGGTGGGACAGCACGACTGGGTGATCTTCCCGGAGATTCACAAAGCCGTCTGGGGGGTGTTGTCGAGGAGATTAGAATGATCAGCAGCCGCAAGGGAGAACCTCTCCGCTTCCTGCGGTTAGAAGATTTCAATGGCTCTGTGGAAGTAGTTGTGTTTGAAGATGTACACGCGGAGTATCAAAGATACATATACCAAGGGGCACTGCTGCTCGTGAGTGGTAGGGTAGCCAAAGAGAGTGGCCAGGTGAGGTTGGTTGCCGACGAGATCATGTTGTTGGAAGAGGCTGCGGCTGATATGGCGAGCTCAGTTCACCTTAAACTAACTGTGGAAGGGCTCTCCGGGGAACCGCTGAAAGAGCTGAAGCAACTGCTCAAAACTCATCCAGGTTCCTGTCCAGTATACCTTCACTTTGGCGTTGGCCAGCAGACGGTGGTGGTACAGAAGTTACCGACCAGTTTTCGGATCAGTCCCAACAAAGAACTTCAGGGAAGGCTCACCAAACAGTTTGGTAAAGACTGTCTGGAGGTTCGTTACCAAGAACCTCATGCCGCATAGCGTCAAGCGTAACGACCGTGAGAGGAGAAGATATTGACTAAGTACCGTGAACGGAGGTATCGCCACCAGATCCGCCATGAACGGCTAGTTACCTTTGAGGTGACGGTTCAGGAAACCGATCTGTTGATATTGGCTGAATCCAACCTGTCCGCACTTGCTAAGGATGTTATTTACAAAGTTCGTGGGCCCTTGGAGGGTTACATTGCTCAGCATCCTGAATTCCTCAATGCCATGACACCTTTACCTTACGATAAGCTCGCACCTCCTGTGGTGAGGGAAATGCTTGCCGCAGCGCAAGATTGTGGTACCGGTCCCATGGCCGCGGTGGCCGGTGCCATAGCAGAGCAAGTCGGTTTGGCCCTTCTCTCGGAGAGCAGTGAGGTGGTGGTGGAGAACGGCGGCGATTGCTTCATAAAGATGGATTCACTTTTGCAAGTATCCATTTTCGCAGGGCAGGCAGAGCTAAGTAACCGGGTGGCACTGAGAATCTATCCGGAGAAAACACCGCTGGGGGTATGTACCTCTTCAGGCACTGTTGGTCACTCGCTGAGCTTGGGACACGCTGATGCGGTGACGGTGCTAGGATCTTCTGCGGCCCTGGCCGATGCTGCGGCAACTATGACGTGTAACCAGGTGCAAAGCGCGAACGATGTCCAACGGGCCCTTGACTTTGCTCAGCAGATTGAGGGGGTTATGGGTGTGATAATCATTGTAGGGGATCAAATAGGGGCATGGGGCGAGGTCGAGCTAGTGTCAATCTGAAATTTTAGATTTGAGATTTAAGATTGAAGATTTCACTCAGCAGACAACAGCCCAGACTGCACGAGGAGTTTGGGGGTTAAAGGATTATTAATCTTCTTGTCATTCCTTTCATTTTTTCATTTCTCAATCTGCAATCGATAACCCGCAATCTACAACGCAGGACTTTCCCCAAAAATGGATGGTTGCTGCTTATACATCGAAGCTATTGCCGAGTTGAGGTCTCATGTGGAAATGAAGATGTCTTCCTGGTGTTTTTTCTGTCGTTCCAAGGCTCCGGCCTGGTCACTTCAAGCGCAGCTGGGTTTGGGGGAAGGCGCCCCCTCCCTGTTCCGCCTTCGGCGGGCCAGGGGCTCCCCCACCCACAGCTGCGGAAGTGGCACAGGCCTCCCACCAGTCACTCAGAAGAAACACCAGGAAGACCAAGGGGGGAGGCTGCGAAACAACGAGCATCTGAGCCTCTTCTCTTTACGCATCTCAGCTTGGCGAGAGCCAGCATGAAGATTTGGTGCATCTTCAAAAGCTACACTGCCATAAAATGGCGTGAAAATGCCCCAGCGAGCGTAATCCCCAGTCTGCAAGGGCGGACTGGGATTAGCGAGCTAATTCAAACAAAATTGGAACCTTCCTTACATTTCGAATCCCGCTGTAGTGGGATTCAATTGCTCGTTGTGGACGAGCCTTACCGTTTGGCCTGTGTCGCTCATAACATTCTTGGGGAAACTCCTAGCAATCTACAATGTACTTGTTTTTTTGGCAAATGTTGGTATACTCGCAAAAAATTTTCGTGCGGCAGGTGAGGTTTTACCGCTCGTAAGGTGGCAAAGTCAGCGAGAAAAGGAAGGTCATGCAGAACTTATGGGCGCCCTGGCGAATGGATTACATCTTGGGCGACCGGCCACAAGGTTGCATATTCTGTCCGGACGGTAACGGAGAAACCGACGAGGAGCGGCTTCTTCTTTACCGTGGCGAGCTTTCCATGGTGGTGATGAATCGTTTTCCCTACAGCAACGGCCACCTGCTCGTGGCTCCCTGGAACCACTCTCCCTCGCTGGACGGCCTGAAAAATGATGAGTTACTTGATCTGCTTAAAACGGTTCGGGCATCTGTGGGCGTGCTTCGCGAAACCATGAGCCCTGACGGCTTCAACGTGGGACTGAACATTGGCGCGGTGGCGGGGGCCGGCTTTGAAGCACACGTCCACTTTCACATTGTGCCGCGGTGGAACGGTGATACCAACTTTATGACGGTTTTTGCCGAGGTGCGCGTTGTGCCAGAACATATCCAGCAAACCTACAAGAAGCTACTCCCCTACTTCACAAAGGAGAGATTGAATGAAAGTAGTTAAGGTTGTAGTTTTTATGCTCTTGGGAGTATTACTGATTGCTTTTCTCTTTCAGAACTACAATGCCTTCCTCTCCACAACCACCCTTGAGTTTAGAGTGCCTGGACTTGCATCTTTCCGATCCATGCCAATCCCCCTCTATGGTCAAATTCTGGGCTCTATTTTTGGGGGGTGCTTGGTGGCTGCCCTTTACATCGGTCTGGGCAACTTTCGATTGCGCCGGAAAATCCGCGCGCTCAAGCGTGAGAATAACGGTTTGCAGACGGAGCTCCAGTCCTTAAGAAATCTTCCTATCACCGAGTCAAATGTGCCGGTGAGTCAACCGCCAGAGACGATTGGGAGTGGATCTGTGGAGGAAGCCGAGGCGGCGAACTCCGGGTAAACCAACGTGATGGATGGATGTGAATACCCTACATATCGGGGGAATGGACTTTAATGTTGTTGCCGTCCTGGTTACGGTATCGATTTTGGGTGGTGCTCTCGGATACTTCCTGGCTCGACGTAAAGCACACAAAGAATCGTTACTCCAGCCTGCTAGCCCTCCTAAAGACTACACTGTTTTTCTAAAAGGAATCCAATACATTCTCGCCAACGACACAGATCAGGCCATTGAGGCTTTTACCAAGGCAGTACAGATCAACTCAGAGACCATCGAGACCTACGTGGCTTTGGGCAATCTGTTCCGGGCCAAGGGTGAAATCGACAGAGCCATCCGCATTAGACAATCCATTCTTCTTCGGGAAAGGGTGGACGCTGAAACCAAGCTGCAGGCCCTGTTCGACATGGCGCTGGACTACAAGCTAGGCGGTCTTCTGCAGAGAGCCATCTCCACATTTGAAGAGGTAATCAGTCGGGCGCCCAAGAGGTTGGACGCTTACGAGGAACTGGAATCTCTTTGTGAGGCCACGCATGACTGGCAAAGGGCTTATGAACTGCAGCAGGAGATGCGCAAACTGAGCAACACGAACAACCAGCACATCATGGCTCACTTGCGAACAGAGCAAGCCAAGATAGAAATAGAAAAGGGCAATTTGGATAGTGCCCAAGCACATTTGAAAAAGGCACTGTCTTTGGATTCCCACTGTGTGCATGCCAGCCTACAATTAGGGGAACTCTACTGGTTGAAGAATAAGAAAAAGAAAGCGCTCGCCATCTGGAAAAAGCTGGTCCACAAAAATACGAAGTGGGCCCATCTGGTGCTCGTCCGTCTGCAAGAAAAAGACGGGGCGGCCGATGAAGAAACACGAGTGCTGGATTTCCTCGAACATATCGCCGAGGAAAATCTAGACGCTGTAGCTCAAATGTCACTGGCTCGCTGCTTTATGCAGCGCAACAGGAAGGAACAAGGTCTTGCATCTCTGAAGCGGTCTCTGGAGATGGAACCCGATCTCGGTGAAGCGCGTCAGTTGCTGGGTGAGATACTGTTGGAGGATGGCGACGAGGCAGGGGCAGTCTCTGAATACCGTGAACTCCTGAGCCATCTCGGGCCGGCGAGAAAGCGTTATCGCTGCCAACAATGCGGGTTGGAAACTGATAAAATTCTGTGGAAGTGTCCAGGGTGCCATGATTGGGATACTGTCCAGCCCAGGAAGAGGGGTGGTTAGCGGGCGAGCTCCAACAAAATGGCATAAATACCTTACATTTCGAATTCCGCTTGAGCGGGACTGCAGCGACTCGACCTGAGGACTTCGAGTGAGCCTCCGTTCGGCCCGAGCCTTTCGGCAATGAGCTCAAGGCCGAGGGCAGTCGAACTCCTCGTCGACAGGTCTTTTCGGAGCGAAGCGGAGATCCCGCTTCAGTCCCGGCATAGCGGGACAGGGAGCTTCAATTGAAGCCACGTCCTCTGGACGTGGATTTTTTACTTGTAATTAGTTGCTGGTCGGGTTCACGCCCTTGATCCTCGATAATCTTGCCCATTTCCCCATGACCAGGCCTACGATGCTATAGCGATATGGGCACCTGGGGGGGAAGACTGGCTAATCGGTTCACCGAGAGTTGGCTATTGGGGTGGAGGTAAGATGAATAAAGTCACGCCCATGATCCAGCAATACCTGGAGATAAAAGAGAGCCATCAAGATGCGATACTCTTTTACCGCATGGGAGATTTTTACGAAATGTTCTTCGAGGATGCCATAGTTGCATCTCGAGAACTTGAGATCACCCTGACCTCCCGCGATAAACAGGCGGAAGATCCAATCCCAATGTGTGGCGTACCACACCACGCAGCGGAGACTTACATTGCCAAACTTCTGGAAAAGGGCCACAAAGTGGCCCTCTGTGAGCAGGTGGAAGATCCGCGGCAAGCAAAAGGGTTGGTACGTCGCGAAGTGGTGCGCGTAGTAACACCGGGAACCGTCCTGGACAGTTTGGAAAGCAAGAGCCCTAATTATTTGGCAGCTGCCCACTGGGCTGGAGAGAATTGCGGCTTGGCATTCTTGGATCTTTCGACCGCAGACTTTCGCATGACGCAAACGGAGAGTCTGGCCTGGCTCCTGGAAGAATTGGGCAGGATAGAGCCTCGAGAACTCCTGGTGCCGCAGGATGCTGAACGAGACTCAAACTGGTGGCACCGTCAGCTGTCTGAATGCAGATTCCAATTTCTAGAGACGGAGTTTTTTGATTTCACCAGAGCCCACAAACGGTTGCTGGATCAGTTCCAGGTTCACTCCCTGGAAGGTTTTGGTGTCCGCAATCTGCCATTGGCTGTAGGTGCTGCTGGGGCGGTCCTCTCCTATGTGCAGAAGACCCAGCAGCAGGCCGCTGAACACATTCGTCGAGTTATTCCCTACAACCGCAGTGACTACATGGTCATAGACGAGGTGACCACGCGTCATTTAGAACTGTTTCGTTCCTGGCACCATGGTGGCCGTAAGGCTACGCTCGTGGAACTATTGGATCAAACGGTCACCGCCATGGGAGGACGGTTGCTGAAGGTCTGGATGCACTACCCATTGATTCAGCCTGAAGCTATTGACGTCCGGCAGGATGCTATTGTTTGTTTTCGAGAGCATGAAGCCATACGTGCCCAGGTACGCCAGGAGTTGGAAACAGTTTACGATATTGAACGGCTTAACAGCCGGGTTGCCATGGGTTCGGCCACCCCACGCGATCTTGCCTCCTTAAGGAAGTCTTTGCAGTCTCTACCCCGCCTTAAATATCTCCTTGGTAGTTTGGGGGATCGAACCCTGTCTGAGCTGACTGACAAATTAGATCCTCTGGAGGACGTTTCCCTCATGCTTCAGCAAGCGCTCGTGGATAATCCACCCCCAAACCTTGCAGAGGGTGGCGTAATTAGAGCAGGATACGATGAGGAGTTGGATCGGCTGCTGAGCCTCAGTCGTGATGCCAAAAAATGGATTGCCCGGCTGGAAGCAGATGAGCGGCAGAAAACCGGTATCACCTCTCTTAAGGTTGGCTATAATAAAGTTTTTGGCTATTATCTGGCAGTCTCAAGGGCTAACCTTGCCTCGGTGCCGGATCGATACATTCGCAAACAGACATTGGTTAATGCTGAGCGCTACATTACTGAAGAGTTAAAAGAGTATGAAACCCAGGTGCTTACAGCTGATGAGCGCCGAATTCGGTTGGAAGGAGAACTCTTTTTGGCACTCCGCGCCAAGGTTGCCAGCCAGGGGGAGCGTATTCAGACAACCGCTGCTGTGATAGCGGAACTGGACGTCCTTGCAGCTCTGGCAGAGGTCGCTAACCACGGAAACTACTGCCGACCTCTAATTGATGACGGACCGGAGATTCATATAGTGGAGGGGCGCCACCCAGTGGTTGAGGCAGCCCTGCCCCAGGGGGGCTTCGTTCCCAATGATGTGCATCTGGATAGTGTTAGCCAGCAAGTAATAATAATTACCGGGCCCAACATGGCAGGGAAGTCCACCGTTCTTAGACAGGTGGCGCTCATAGTCCTCATGGCGCAGATGGGGGCACCTGTGCCAGCAACTTCTGCTCAAATTGGAGTTGTCGATCGCATATTTACCAGGGTAGGTGCTACTGATGAATTGACGAGGGGGCGTAGCACTTTTATGGTGGAAATGCAGGAAACCGCACATATTCTTTATCAGGCTACGGACCGCAGCTTGGTTATTTTGGATGAGATTGGCCGAGGAACCAGTACTTTTGACGGCTTGAGTATTGCCTGGGCTGTAGCCGAATTTCTCCATGACTGGCAAGGGAAAGGAATCAAGACCCTATTTGCTACCCACTATCATGAACTCACCGATCTAGCAGCAACCGGATCACGGGTGAAAAACATGAACGTGGCGGTGAAGGAGTGGGGGGACAGGATCATTTTTTTGCGAAAGCTGGTGGAAGGCGGTACAAATCGGAGCTATGGTATTCAGGTAGCACGATTGGCAGGCTTACCCACTGAGGTTGTGGAAAGAGCCAGGCAAGTACTTCAGCACCTGGAACAAGAGACCACGGATGTGGAAGGACTTCCGAGGTTGGCTCGCTCATCAGCAGGTCGCCGGAGTGAACAGCTCCAGCTTTCTCTCTTCCAGCAGTCAGGCCAGAAACTTCGTCGTCGCCTGCTGAATCTGGAGCTTGAGGAAATAACTCCCATTGAAGCCCTGAACGAGCTTGCCAGGCTGCGAGAATTGTTTGACAAAGAGTGAGCTTACTCAACATCGAAAATCTGTACCTTAGGGCCAAGTCAGAGTTCAATGGCTTTGCCGGTAAAGAATGCGAGCTGTAAAGACTGAGGTTTCAGGTTTCAGTGTTCAGGTTTCAGTTTGTTTGTTTTTCTTCCCTGACACCTGACACCCGACACCTGAAACCCTGAGATTTGGTGATTGGAATTTGATATTTTTCAATGCTCCATCACTCCAGCAGACTGCCGCAAGAGGGGAATGAGCGTTCAAGCCCCCTCAGGGGGCACCCCAAGGCAGGGTCCTTTGAGCCAGGTTTTTTTACTTATTGTTATATCAGAAATTTATGTTTATTAGTTAATAGTATACTTTAATAAATTGTGTGATCTGCTTATGCGTTTTTTTCGTCCTATCATAAACGAGCCGCCGCGATTCAGCTGGCTGATTTCCCTCCTTCTTTTACTGGTATGGATGGCTGTTGCTGTTGCTCCCGTTTCAGCAGCACGTCAGGATAGGTTGAAGGGGGCAAAAGACTGTAGTCGGAGACTCTACAAATCCAAGAAACGCATTAGATACCGGGATCAGTGGATGAGCTGCATTCAGGGTTATGAGAGCTACTACCGCAAATACCCCAAAGGCCGCCAGGCAGATGAGGCTCTTTATGCTACAGCGAAACTCTACAAGGGTCTCTATGGCTACTCTCGGCTGTCGAGCGATTTGAGCGAAGCTATCAATAGGTTCAGGCAGGTTGTCAAAAGATTTCCGAAAAGCAGATTTGCTGATGACGCCCAATATCAACTGGGGGAGATCTACCGCAGGTACAAGAAGGATCCGGAGCGGGCTTATGTGGAATATTTCAAGGTGGTGATGGATTTTCCTCATGGCGATATGAAGCCGCGGGCGCAAGAGCGGCTCGCGCAACTTGAGAGCAAGACGGGCAAAGGAAGGTCGAAGCAAGAGTTGCCAGGCCTGCCAAAGGTACCAGCTGTGGCCTCGACTTCTCTGTCGAGGGTGACCGATATTCGCCACTGGTCTGCGCAAGACTATACCAGGATTGTGATTGATGTGAATGGCCAGATCGATTACAGCAGTCACTTACTCAAGCCCGATCCTGCAATAGGAAAACCACCTAGGCTTTATATCGACCTTCGGAACTCAGCACTGGATCCAACTTTTGTAGGAGCTATTCCCATAGGGGATGGCCTGTTGCGCAAAGTACGAGCTGCCCAGTACAAACCCACGGTGGTGCGGGTGGTATTGGATATCGAGACAATAGAAGACCACAAGATTTTTTCCTTGAGTGATCCCTTCCGCATTGTGATCGACGTTACGGGGGAGAGCAGAAAACGAGTACTGTTACCTGGTAAGGGAAAGGTTCCGAGCATTACCTTGGCCCAACAGCTGGGATTGGGAGTAAAAAAGGTTGTTATCGATCCTGGCCATGGGGGCAAAGACCCGGGAGCGGTAGGTCCGAGCGGAGTGCGTGAGAAAGATGTTGCCCTGGCTATTGCCAAGAAACTGCAAAAGAAACTGAGAGAAGAACTGAAGCTGGAGGCTATTCTCACTCGAAAATCGGACACATTTCTACCGCTGGAGGAACGCACTGCTCTTGCCAACACCCAGAAAGCGGATCTTTTTGTTTCCATCCATACCAATGCCCATAAGAATAGGCGTGTTTATGGTATGTCCACCTACATTCTCAACGTGGCCACCGATGCCGAGGCAGCGCGACTGGCGGCCTTTGAAAATGCCGTTTCCGCCAAACGGATCAGTGACTTGGAGAAGATTCTCAACGATTTGATGCTGAATTCCAAGATTAATGAGTCCAGCCGCCTGGCCGACGCAGTTCAGCATGGGCTGCTTAAGCGTTTGCCGAAAAACTACAGTAGAGTCAAAGATCTCGGTGTGAAGCAGGCACCTTTCTATGTGTTAATTGGAGCGCAGATGCCCTCGATCATGGTGGAGGCTTCGTTTGTCACCAACAAACGGGAGGAAAAGAGATTGGCAAGTGGTGCCTACCAGGACGCAGTTGCCGACGGAATTATAGCGGGAATTCGGTCCTACATTAAACAGATCGAGAGCGTTCCTGGTCGAAGATAGGGTGTGATTGAGGATTTGGCTCTGCGTCATATGGCTGCGCCGTCATTGGGTCACTACGCTTCGCTGTCATTTGTTGTAAGAGGTAGGGGCAGATTTGCGATTTAAGATTTCGGATTGTAGATTTCAGAAGGCATAGAGCAAAATTTAGGTTTCAGGTTTCAGTGTTCAGGTGTCAGCTTTTGTGCTTCTTTTTCCTGACACCTGACACCTGACACCCTGAGATTTGGTTCTTGGGATTTGGGATTTGTCCTGCGGACTCCCACCGTTCGGGCGGGTTCCCGGTTCAAGATTGAGGATTTGAGATTGAAGGACAGCATGGAAACAGAGATCAAGCCAGGAGCGAAAGTCGAGTTTTTTGAGAACAAAAAGCTCCTATGTGCGGTATGCCTGGAGGTGAAGAACAGCCGGGTGCTGGTGCTGACTGAACAAGATCGCGAGGCTAATGTTTCTCTCAAGCGAATTCTTCATATTGATGATGAACTCCTTGATGTCGAACAAAGCAGGACTCAGTTGGTGGCTGCCCTCCATGAGGCGGCAGCGAGGCGCCAGAATCTCATGAACCGCGTCTCCGTGGAAGAGTTGTGGGATTTGCTACACGAGGAAGAAGGAGGATTCGATAGCCAACACCTGGCAGAAATCTGTTTCAATGAAGAGATTACTGCAGATCATACCTCGGCTGTGTTCAGGGCTCTCCTCACAGATGACCTCCACTTTAAGTACAAGGGGGGGCTTTTTTACGCCAACAGCCCACAAAGGCTCGAGCAGATAAGAATTCAGTATGAACGACAAGCCCAGAGGGAAAAAGAGTTGGCAGAAGGGAGTGCTTGGCTCGCAGCAGTGTGGAAGGGTGAACCAGCCGTAGAACTCGAGAATCGGGAACACTATGTACAAATGCTCCAAGATTTCTGTCTCCTGGGTAACGAGGCCCCCAATTACCAGCAAATCAAAAAAATCCTTACCATGGCTCACGTTCCCGTGCCACAGGGAGTATTCGAACTACTGGTCAAGTTGGGTGTCTGGAGGGTGGATGAAAACCTTTACCTCCATCGTTTTGGTATCCAACATAAGTTTTCATCTGGCATTCTCGACGCTGCAGCTCAGGTTGCCGGAGATTTGGGGGGTACGAGTAAGAGGGATGAGGGAGGCTTACGTGAGGATCTGACCTCGATCTCCGTTCTGACCATCGACGGATCTACGACGAGAGATTACGACGACGGGCTCAGCATGCGTGCAGTGGAAAATGGCACTGAGGTGGGAATCCACATTGCTGATGCAGCAGCGGTAGTTTTTCCTGATAGTCCCTTGGACAACGAGGCTCTGGAACGGGTTACCTCCCATTATTTACCAGATACCAGAATCCCCATGCTGCCTACAATGATTTCCGAAGATGTCTGTAGCCTCAGACAAGGGGAGGAACGGTTGGCTTTGAGTTTGCTGGTTCGCTTTGACAGTGAGGATCAGTTGCAAGATTATCGGTTTGTTCCAAGCCGGATACGAGTCCAGCGACAACTTACCTACTCAGAAGCCAACGAGTTGGTGGCAACTGAAGAGGATCTTGGTAAACTTTACCGTCTCTGCACCCGACTCCGGCGACAGAGGATTAAACAAGGAGCGCTTCTCTTACCACTGCCCGAACTCCGTATCTGGGTTAACAGCAATAACGATATTAATATTGGCAAGCTGGATCATGAGACTCCTGCACAGCTGATAGTCTCAGAGCTCATGATCCTGGCCAATGGTTTAGCTGCTAAAGCGCTGGCCGCCAATAATGTTCCAGCTATCTATCGCAGCCAAGAGAAACCCCAAGAGAATCTCATAGGTGAAGGCACTGATGATCTCTATCTCAATTATTTGCAGCGCCGCTATCTGAGCCGAGCCGAACTGGGCGTTAAACCTAAACCACACAACGGCCTGGGCCTAACCGCATATACCAATTGGACGTCTCCCATCCGCCGTTATATGGATTTGGTGGTTTTACGGCAGCTCAAGAGTATGGTGCAGGGAAAACTTCCTGTCTATACGCTGGAAGCCCTGGAGCCAATTGTTGCCAGGATAACCATTGGTCAGAGTCAAGCTTTGCAAATGAAAAGGGAATGGACAAGATATTGGATTCTTAAATATTTGGAAAAAGAGCAGATCAAATTCTTGGACGCTTTGGTCTTGAGACAGGGCAGGAGAACTTACAATTTGTTAATACCAGAGTGTCTGTTGGAAGCCAGGATGCCTTTGGAGGAGGGAAGGGGCCTAAACCCTGGAGATCATTTTCGAGTGGAGGTAGTACGTGTGAGTGCCAGGGAGGAGGTTCTGAAACTAAAGATGGCATAGGACAGTGAGCAGCCCCGCGACAAGCTCGGGGCAGGCCAGGCAGGTGGCAGCAGGCAGAGGACAGGACAGGTTTATTAGAAAATTAGTCAAAGGGGTTAGTCCTTCACAGATTACCGTTTACCGCTCACTGCTTACTTCTTACTATCTTTCGCACCACCTCCCTGCATCAGATAAGCCTCTATCAGCTCGTCCAAATCACCATCCAGGACTGCGTCAACATTTCCCCTTTCCAATTGAGTCCTGTGATCTTTCACGAGCCGGTAAGGATGAAGCACGTAAGAGCGGATCTGACTACCCCAAGCGATATCTTCGAGGGAATCGTGGATTTCCTGCATTTTCTCTGATTGGAGCTGCTGTTCCCTTTCATAGAGACGCGAGCGCAACACCTTCATAGCCATTTCTCTGTTGCGGTGTTGTGATTTTTCATTCTGACACTGAACAATTATCCCTGTGGGTATGTGGGTTATGCGGACCGCTGAGTCGGTCTTGTTGACATGTTGGCCACCAGCCCCACTGGCTCTGTAGGTGTCGACCTTGATCTCCGCGGGTTTGATTTCGATTACAATTTCATCTTCCACTTGAGGGTAGACGAATACCGCCGCGAAAGAGGTATGGCGCCGACCGCTGGCGTCAAAAGGGGATATGCGCACCAGGCGGTGTATGCCCTTTTCGGCTTTGAGTAAGCCGTAAGCATATGGGCCGCTGGAGGCATAAGTAACGCTCTTAATACCCGCCTCCTCACCGGGCTGTATGTCGATAATCTGATTCTTGAACTCCCGTTTCTCAGCCCAGCGCAAGTACATCCGCAGAAGCATCTCGGTCCAGTCCTGGGCTTCAGTCCCACCGGCGCCGGCGTTTATGCTAACAATTGCGCCGAGAGGATCATCAGCACCGCCCAGCATTCGTTGGAATTCTTGGGCTGATATCTCCGCATCGATGGCCTTGAGTTTTTGAGATATTTCGTCCAGTTCTTCAAGGTCCTCCTCTTGGATGGCCATATCCAAAAGAATGGTGACATCTTCCAGTTCTTCGCCCAACCGCTCGAATCGCTCTACGATATCGGAGAGAACTGCGCGTTCTTTTAAAATCTGAGGCTGTTTGTCAGGGTTGTCCCAGAAGCCTTCCTTGGACATTATGGTTTCAATTTGCTTAAGGCGGTGGGATTTTTGGGGGATGTCAAAGATGACCTCGCAGATCTTGTAACCGGTCAAGCAGTTCTTTGATCTGTGATTTAGATGGAGAAGTCATGAATTTCTCTCCTTTGCTTTTCGCAGTATTGTCACACTCAAGTCAACCATACTTTTCATCTTTTGTACAGAGGCTGTTGCGGATTTGTCCTTCGGACTCCCACCCTTCGGGCGGGTTCCCAGTTTCGGATTGCGAATTTCGGATTGCGGATTGGAAATTTCTGATTTTGCACTACCCAATTGTGACTGTAATTCATTGATAGAAGCCATAGACGTACTTCATGAAAATGATAAATGACGTGGCACTGAGCACGAGGCACTGACTTGTCACTGTTTACTGCTGACCGCTTACTGCTTACTGCTTACCTCTTAACTTTCCGTACGAGTGCATAACCAGACCCCAAGAAAGAGATGGTGACACAACTCCAGGCGAACCAGTCACCATAGCGGGTGTAAATGGTCTTGCCTTTTCCTAACTGGAGAGTAGACAACAAGGTCTCGTCCTCGTACAAGCCGGTCTTCTGAAGGATACGGCCTCGAGTATCGATGAAAGCACTGATTCCGGTGTTGGCGCAGCGGGCAATGGGTATTCGATTCTCAACTGCACGCAGTACCGCCATGGAAAGGTGTTGGTGAGGGGCGCTGCTACGGCCAAACCAGGCATCGTTGGTAATGTTGACCAACAGATTGGCACCACCATTGGCCAGGTCGCGACTGAGTTTGGGAAAGATGGCTTCGTAACAAATAAGCACACCCACTCGCGCTGCAGACACTTCCAGCACTACAGCTTGTTTGCCGGAAGCGAAGTTTCCAGCAGCTTGAACTAGTTTGTCCACAAAAAACAAAATCTTTTTCCACGGGACATATTCGCCGAAGGGTACCAAATGGATCTTGTCATAATAACCAGTAACCATCCCGTCGCCATCGAGAAGATAGGCGCGGTTGTATAATCTCAATTCTACTCCCTTTCTGCGATAGGCAGGACTGCCGAATAGCAAGGGTTTCTTCAGTTTTTGTACCTCTTGAATAAGGGTCTTGGTGTTCTGCCGGTCTGCCAGAAAATAGAATGGTGTGGCCGTCTCAGGCCAAAGAACCAGATCGGGTTGCTGCCTGGCTATCTCTTTGGTTAGCCGTACATATTTTGTCAGGGTAGCTTGCTGGAAAGCCGGGTCCCACTTGGTATCTTGGCTTACATTACCCTGTACCATAGCAACTTTGAAGGATTGATCCTGGTGGGATTCAAAAGTGGCCAATCGCCACCGGCCATAGCCATAGACCACCGAGACCAAGCCGACCAGCAGCAGGGGGGAAATAAGTTGAGTCACTCTTTTTCTCTGGTGCTTTGAGCCGAAGATCATCCGGAAGAGTAAAGCACTCGAGAGGACCAGGACAAATGAAATCCCATAGACACCGGCGAGGTCAGCCATTTGTATGACCGAAAGCCACTGGTACTGGCTATATCCCAGGTTTTCCCACGGAAATCCAGTCAGGAAATGACTCTTTCCCAATTCTAGGGTAACCCAGAGAAAAGGCGCAAGCGGAAGCCACGGCAGACCCGTCTGCCGCAGCCAGCTTAATCCTGCACAAAAGAGTCCTGGAAATAGAGCCAGATAGGCCACCAGTAGAAAACAAACCACCAGGCTGACCGGGAGAGGAAGATTACCGTAGTGGTTTACTACATAGGTGATCCAATAAAGCAGGCTCAGACCATGGCATACCCCGGCGAACCAACCAAGGGTGAAGGAAGCAGGAGCTTTGTTGGCTGCTGCCAGGAAGAGTAAAGGAATAAGAACCGCCCAACCAACCAGAGGGTGGCCAACGGGGGGGAAGCAGAAAGTGAGGAGCAGGCCTGAAAAGGCTGCGATAAAGTAGTGCTTTGGACTCGCATTGAAGAACTGCTGTATATTCACTCTAGTCCCCCCAACCATTGACGATTGATGATTGAACGCTTGAGGTCATCGAAACAAGGATGTTGCTGAGTTCGCATATTGGGAATGCAAGAATGAAAGTCGAAAGAGGGAAACAATAGCCAATCTTCAATCCGCAATCTCATGATCTCAATAAGTTATGTTGTCAAACAGTTTTAAGACCGGGAGGCATTCTAACATGAAAACTGGCTTGAGTGCAGTAAACTAGTGTCCATCCGGAAACCGCGTTTTTGGATGTCATTCTGAGGAGTCCCGCCGACGGCGGACGACGAAGAATCCAATAATGACTGGATCAGCAGGGATTCTTCGCGGAGTTTATCCTGAGCCTGTCGAAGGGCTCAGAATGACACTGAGTAGTTTCCGGATGGACACTAAACTCGAAATCAGGCGGCATTCTAGAGGGGGATAATGTCTGGGAGGATTTGGTCAGAGATGGCATGGTGGTTGTTATCATTGCTGCTCAGCAACCACCTCGCGAATGTATTGACGGTCATTGTCTGAAATCTCGACGAAACGAACACCTATTCCTCTCGGCTCATCGGTGCTTTCTGGATTGTAGATGTTTGACCTCGCAACCCGAGCACTGGCTCTCAGAAACTGACGGGCATGGGGTACCTTAATAATCATACGAAAAGTTTCATTGGATCCGGGTTGTTCTTGGCAGTGCACGAATGCGCCCCCGAAACTGATATTCTTGACCTTGCCTTCAATTGGACCCTGGGCGGTTAACATCGTAACGGGCCAGGTCACCTCTACTCTAGGAAACTGGCGTTTTTCTTCTCCCACAGAGAACTCCTTTTGCACAGCAGGCCATTTGTCCGAGGTCCCTTAGTCTTTTCAGTTCGGAAAGAATGTCAACCCTGATGTTGCATACCTATGTCGAGGAAAAACGCGCTAGAGTGCGTCAGATGTGGTTGCGCACAGGCTCGGACAGGTCGAGGCGTACTTACCCGTACGTCAAGTCCTGTTCCGAGCACGGCCGTCCCGCCAAAGGCGGGACTATAGCGCGAGCGC